>JBIKTA010000264.1:0-4620 GCA_044348315.1 Burkholderiaceae bacterium
TCGTCGGCTTTCAGCGCCCCCGACCAACTCACTGCACCCTCGCGCGCGACCAGGCGGGTTCGCCCGGACAGCAGCAGACGCTGGCCGGGATCGAGCGGGATCACAAAGCGCTGAAGTCGCAGGTCGAGATCGGCATCGAACGGCGCACCGGCTGTATGGGCAGCCGACGGGCTACCGGATGCAGCCTCTACCCGCGTGCGGGCTGAGGTCGGGGGCGAAATCCGACCCAGTAGCTCCACTACGCCCTGATCGCCGCTTGCAAACCGGAGCGAATCGATCTGCAATTGTCTGCCATCGAAACGCGCGCTCAGGCTGCCGTTGCGCAAACGCCAGCCCAGGCTCCGGTTGGCCAGCGACAAGGACTGGCCGGTGAGCAGGCCCTCCAATTCGGGCAACGCCAGGCTGCCACCGATGCGGCCCTCAAACGCGAGCGATCCGTCCGCAACCCAGTCGGGTGCAGTCAATCGTCGCGAAAAGGCGAGCGAAGGCACGGTCAATCTCGCCTCACCCGCGAGCCGCCCTTCGTCCAGACGCAGGTTCAGCCGGCTTTCAGCGAGCCCTGGCTCCAGCGCCTTGTTCGCCGCGGCGGGATCGGGCTTGACCTCGAGCGAGGCCGAGCCGCTCAGTCGCTGCCATGCGGCCCCTTCGATCGACCACTCACCTTGGGCCTGGAGGCTTCGCAAACGGGCGATTGCCTCGCGCGTCGTCTTGTCACTCTGGGTGGCACTGCTCAAAGCGAGACCGCCCTGGGTCGCACTCGCCGTCGTCGCGCCAAGCTGCGAGGCGTCGAGCCAATCCGCCAGCGGTGCAAGCGAGAGCCCGGAGAGCGCCCCCTCCGACCGGAGCGTTCCCTCTCGCCAGTCCACGCTCTCAAACCGAACTCGCCCTTCCAAGACAGCAAGTTCCAGCCCCCGGAGCTCGACATAACCTGGACCGACTCTCAGATCGAAGGGCTCAGTCAGTGTCGCAGGCAGCGTGCCGTCGAGCCGGAGACCGCCTATTCGAGCCTGCCAGCTGCTCGCTGCCTGGATCCAGCCCCCCGTTCCCGAAAGACGAAGGCGCTCGGGACGCGTGCTCAGATCGAGGTCGATGCGATGGACGGTCGGCGTACCCGTCAGTGAGGCCTTGAGGGCGAGCCCGCGCAGCGCAGGCCGCTGCGATTCGACCAGATCCACCGGGCCGGCATCCAGCGCGAACCCGACACGCAGATCGTCAAAACGCCCACCCAGCTGGCCTGTGAGCCTTGCAGGACCGCGCAGACCCGGCAAATGACGCTCCAGATTGGCCACCTGCAGATCGATTTTCAGCTGATCACCTGCACTACCCAAACTGCCCTGTGCGGCGAGGCGGTCCTGGCCTTGTGCGAGGCGCAGATCGAGCGCTCTCAAGCGGCCGGAGGACCAATGTCCGGACGCCGCACCCGCAAGCGATGCGCCGGCAAGACGGCTGTTGGGCGCCAGATCGACCCCGAAGCTGAGTTCGCCCTGCACCCCGCCTTCACCCGAAAGCTGCCAGGCGCCTGACAAACCGCCTTCAGGGAGAGCGCCTGCCTGCCCAAAGAGCGAGCCGATGAACCGCGGATCAAGCGATTGAAATCGACCTTTCAGTGCGAGTTGAGGCTGGGGTCCTTGACCGATCCGACCCTCGGCGGTGAGCCGTGAGCCGGCGAGCTCGGCCTGCGCGCGGTCGATATGCAGACCGCTGGCCGCTGCCGAAATCAGCAGGTCGAGCTTGATCGGGGCGCTGACATAACCCCGATCCTCAAGCGCGGCAGAGAACCGACCCGCCTCAAGACCGATCGGACCTGTAATCCGGGTGGCGGGGAAATGCGCCCCGATCGCGCGCAGATCGAGATTGCCCAGAACCAGTCTTCCGGACAGTTCCGGCCATGGGGAGCCCCAAATGAGCCGCTCTTTTCCGATCAGGATGGAAAGCTGCCCGTCGACCTGGCCCGCTTCAACTGAACCGGGCTCGCGGCCAGCTCTGGTCCCGCCTGTCGGTTGGGGATCGCGGACCCGGACGAACGCAGCCGAAATCCGCTGCACGCGCAGCCGCTCAGCATCCAGATCGCCCGCGAGCGATAGTCTGCGAATCGGCAGATCTCCATCCGACAGACTCCCGGGCTGACGGTTTTCGAAATCGGCTGAAAACGTCTGACGCGGCAAGCTGAATTCGAAACGGCCATCAAGCAAGGCCTTCGGGGAATCCGGCAGGAGCCGCCGGGTGGCCCAATCACGCACCGAGCCTGACACCTCGATCGCAAGGGGTGAATCGAGCAGACGACTCGCCGCCTGAGCCTCGAGATTGGCGCCCCAGGCCCGCGCAGAAACCGCGATCATCAGCTGGTCGAGCGCACCTGAGAGTGCCGCGTCGAGTTGCACGCGCTCGGCCGGATCGGGTCCAATAGGACCCACGCCGAATTGCGCTGCCAGGGCGGCGGCATGCCCCTCTGCCCGCATCCATCCCTCGATCCTGAAGGGCGTGCGATCAGCGACCAGCAGAAGATCCCCTGCGCTGAGCGAGAGGCCCTGGCTGATCAAATCCGCCCGCTCGATCCAATAACGCGAGGCGTCGATTTCACCCGCCAGCCGCACCGTGTCGAAAGTGCGGCGGACCTCGCCTCTCGCAAACTCGAGGCGCCCGACGGTCAAATCCACCACCTGGACTGGGAAGGGCAACGCGACTGCGAGCGACGTGATCGCGGGCTTCGCCCCCGAAACACTGCCGGCCGGATCAATCGCGAGATCAAGCTCGATGAGGTCGGCGCGGACCTCATCGAGCGTGAGTTTTCCAGCGAGCAATCCTCGCCAACCCGGTCTGAGCCTCAGCCCGCTGACATTGACCGTGATCGAATCGTCACGGTAACGCAAGCGCTCGGCTCCAAGTCCCGACCACAGGCTACCCGAAATCGCCTCCACCTCGAGCCGCCCGTCGGCGGCAAGCACGACACGATCCACTAGCCAGCGAGCCGCGGCCGGCGAACCCAATGCAAAGGACGCTAGACCCAGGACAAGGAGGACCACAGTGATCGCGATCACTGACCCACCCCGCAGCCCCAGGTCCACCAGACGGAACAGACGAAACCGCCCGCGAGGCGGAACGGCTTCCGAATCAGAACCCATAACCCACCGACAGATGGAAGCGCGGCCGGTCGACCGAATCCCCCTTGGCGAGATCGACCATCAGTGGGCCGATCGGGGTGCGCCAGCGCAGGCCCACGCCATGCGCGCCAAAGAGACGAAATCCGTCGACCGAATCCGTGGCATTGCCACGGTCCGCAAACACCGCGAGCCGACGGGTTTCGCTGATCGGGAACTGGTATTCGAGACTGAACACCGCCAGGAAACGTCCACCCGTGACCGACGCACCTTCGGAGACGCCGAGCGACTGGAATCGGTAACCCCGGACCGACTGCGAGCCCCCAGTACGGAACAGGTTTTCAGAAGGGATGTCGTCACGCGTGCGGGAGGCTATCGCACCCACTTCCGCAAGACCGATCAGCACGCCCCCCTGCAGTCCAAGCGACTCGATCGGCGCGGGCCAAAATCGCTGCGTGCGCCCGTAGCCCCGGACGAAGCTGCGATCCGAGCCCAGCGACCTGGACGCGCCCGAGACCTGAAACTGGGTCGCGTAGCCACGCCGCGGGTCAAGCGGCGAATCGAGCCGGCGCAAGGTCCGGGACCAGCCCGCGACGAAGGCCGTACGGGAATCCACCGGGCTCTCGCCGGCCTCGAGCAGGATGCTGCGACGTTCGTACTGATGAGCCACCGAATAAAAGTCATCGCCTTCCGGGAAGCGGTGACCGCGTCCCAGATAGGTTTGCGTGCGTACGACCCGCTCGCCCGCAATATCGACCTGCTCCGCACTCGAACCCAGGCCGGTGAACCACCCGCCCGCATCAAGCGGCGAACGCAGGTTGGCGAAGGCTCTCTGACGGCGTGTTTCAATCAGCAGCACCGACTCGGACTGCCAGCCCGCGCCGAAGAGATGACGGTGGTCATGCGCGAGTTGCACGCGGGCGCCGTAATCGCTGTTGTAGCCGACGCCAACCGCCACACGCTGCAGACGCGACTCGATCAGGTCGACCAGGAGCGGGACGCGATCCGCCTCGCGATCACGCTCGAGCGCCTGGAGATCGGGCAGCACACTCGCCGCGGTGAAATAGCCGACCTGGGCGAGTCGCTGCTGAAACTGCAGCACACGATCGATCGAGTACGGATCGCCCTCGGCGAAGGGTCGCAGATCTTCGACCAGGCGGGCATTGAAGGCCTTCAGGCCGGTGATCGACAGCGGCCCGATACCCAATCTCGGCCCACTGTCGACCACCAGTTTCAAGGCTGCACTGGTCTGGACGACGTCGACTTCGGCCCGGCTTTCGCGGATCGCGGCGCGCAGGTAGCCGGACTGACCCAAAGCGTCGATCAGCGCCCGCTTGCCCTGCTCCCAGACCTCGGGGCGGAAGAAACTGCCCTCCGGCAGCAGCCAGGCATCGCTCAGGCGCTCGATCAAACGCCGCTCGCGGAGCACGTCGCCTTCGATCAACAACTCGAGGCGGCCCACGGTCGTCCGGGCACCCGCGTCGATCCGTATGACAACCTGGCCCGGTCGGGCCTCGACCTG
>JBIKTA010000265.1:0-4615 GCA_044348315.1 Burkholderiaceae bacterium
CATCGACCGGCCAACTGGTCTTCGCGCCGCTCGCCCAGGCGATGATCAACGCCATCGGCTGGGTATCCGCAATGCTCTGGCTCGCGGCAACAGCGCTGCTCACCATACCCCTGGCCTGGCCGCTACGCCGCAGACAGGCGGCTGCACCCTCGTCTGTTTCGCCCACCGCTGGGGCGTCAGGCGCCTCGCCTGCACCTGCATCGGCGGCCCCTGGGGCCTCGGGGACCTCGCCTGCGTCCGCATCGGCAACCACCGTTGAGGCCCGACCAGCGGACGCGTCGAAGGGCACGACCGCGGCCACGGCCGAGGCGCCGCTCGGGTTTCGAGCGCAGATTCGCACCGCGTTCGCCGATCGTAGTTACCTGTTTCTGCACGCCGGCTTTTTCACCTGCGGCTTTCACGTGGCGTTTCTTGTCACCCACATGCCAGGCGAGGTGGCGCTCTGCGGGCTGCCCGCTCAGGTCTCTGCCAACGCGCTTGCGCTGATCGGGCTCTTCAACATCATGGGCAGCATTGGGGCCGGCATGCTGTGCACCCGCTACAGCATGAAGAACGTTCTCGCTGCGATGTATGCGAGCCGGGCGGTGATCATCCTCGTCTACCTCGCAGCACCCAAGACCACGCTGACGTTTTACGTGTTTGCGGCGCTGATCGGCGTCACTTGGCTCGCGACGGTTCCACCTACGGCGGGCCTGGTCGGCAAGCTCTTCGGCACCCGCTACCTCGCTACGCTCTTCGGCCTCACGCTGCTGTCGCATCAGACCGGTGCGTTCTTCGGCGCCTGGCTGGGCGGACTGGCCTTTGCCGCGAGCGGGGACTATCAGTGGATGTGGTACGCCGATATCGTGTTGGCGCTCGCCGCCGCACTCATCAGCCTGCCGATCCGCGAGAGATCGCCCCGGGCTGCGGCCGCTGCCGCCGCCTGAATACCCATTCAGTCAGGAGACATGCAGCCATGCGTATCTGGTATCAGAGTCTGATCCCCGAGGGAAGCAACCCCGGCTACTTCGACGGGCTGAGCGAGCGGGCGAGCCAGATCGCTCGGGCAGGCGTCGAGGTGCATTTTGCCGGGATGCCGGCCGACGTCTATGGCGGCCGGGTGGCCGCGGATGTCGTCATCTACCCCTACATGATCTCGCTGCACAAGCAGTTCATCCTGGATAACGCACTGCGCGCGCAGGCCCAGGGCTATGACGTGTTTGCGATCGGGTCGCTGCAGGATCCCGGACTCGAGGAAGCCCGGTCGTTACTCGATATTCCCGTGGTCGGCTATGGCGAGGCGGCGATGCACTTCTCCTGCCTGATGGCCAGTCGCTTTGCTGTGCTGGTGTTTCAGCCGGGGTTCGACCAGATGATGGACCGTCGGATCAGCGAGCTCGGGCTGTCCGAGCGGGCCATCCCGACCGTGCTGGTCGATGCGGCCTTTGCCGACGTTGGGCGCGGACTCAAGGACCCGGCCGAACTCGTCGAGCGATTCAGCGCGGCCGCGCGCATTGCGATCGCGCGAGGCGCCGAAGCCGTGATCCCTGGCCAGCTCTATCTGAGCGAAGCCATGGCCCGGGCAGGCGTGACGCGCATCGACGAGGCGCCCATCATCGATGGACTGACCGCCACGCTCAAGATGGCCGAGGCCATGTCCGACTTCAAGCGCGCCGGCATCAGCGTGACCCGGCGGGGCTACACGCACGCGCGCCCGAGCGAAGACATGGTCAAGCACGCCCGGGCGATCCACGGCAGACCGCCCGTTTGAGAACGCTCAACGGCAGACCGCCCGTTTGAGCGCGGGCGGCCCTGCGATCAGTCGGCGGCGGAACCGATTGCAGTTTTGCAGACCCGCGACGGTGCTGAGCGGGATAGAATCAGGATAGATCTTGGAGGTCGATCGTGCCTACGACGCTGGAAGACTTAGCCGAACGCGCGCTTGGATTGCCGCCCGACGACAGGGCCCGTCTGATCGAACGCCTTCTCGAAAGCTTCGATCATGCACCGACTGTTCAGACTGCCTGGTTCGATCTCGCGAAAGAGAGACGGGATGCCGTCTTGGCGGGTCAGGTTGACATGCTTCCAGGGCGCGAAGCGGTCAGCCGCGTGAGGGGCAAGCTGGTTTGACTTATTGGCTTCATCCCGACGCGGAAATCGAGTTGGAGGAAGCAGCACGCTATTACGCCCAACACGCAAGTCTGGCCATCGCAGACGCTTTCATCTCGGAATTTGAACGTGTTGTAGACGTCCTGGTCGCGAACCCATTCCTGGGGGCAAGCGCTGAACATGGATTCAGGGTCCATCACCTTGAACGGTTTCCTTATTCCCTGATCTACGAGCCCAGCGATTTGTCAGGCCCTCAGATTTATGCTGTCGCACACCAAAGGCGAAGACCGAACTACTGGCTTGGCAGAGGAAGCAGGACCTGAGGGGGCAAGCAGATTCGAACTGAGATCCGAGCCCCCAACGCCCGGGCGATCCACGGCAGACCGCCCGCTTGAGCGCGGGCGGCCCTGCGATCAGTCGGCGGTCGCGCCGGACAGTTTCACGATGCGGCCCCATTTCTCGCTGTCATCGCGGATGAGTTTGGCGAGCTGATCAGGCGTCTGCAGCATCGGATCGGTCCCGATGCGGGCCAGGGCGTCCTTCACCTTCTGCTGGGCCATCACCGTCGTCAGACGCTTGTAGAGCGCATCGACCACCGCGGGCGACATCTTTGCGGGACCGAGCATGGCGTACCAGATCGTCACGTCGTAACCCGGCACGCCGCTCTCTGCCACCGTCGGCACATCAGGCAGGTCAGCCGAGCGAACCGAACCCGTGACGGCCAGCGCGCGGGTCTTGCCCTGCTTGGCCAGCGGCGCGTGCGTCGTGATGTTGTCGATCATCATGTCGATCCGGCCGGACAGAAAGTCGGTGAGCGCAGGCGCCGTCCCCTTGTACGGCACGTGGGTCAACTTGACCCCTGTCGCTGACTCGAGCATCACCGCCGCGAGATGGCTGGAACTGCCCGCGCCGGATGAACCATAGGTCATCGTGCCATTGCGTGAGCGCGCAAGCTCAACGAGCTCGCGCATGTTCTTCGCAGGCACTGAAGGGTGCACCACCACGACATTGGGAAACGAAGCGAGCGTGGCGATCGGCGTGAAGTCAGTCAGCGGGTTGTAACGCAGCTTGCGATACAGATGCTGGTTGATCGCCATCGTCCCGGTGGTCGCGAAGAAGAGCGTGTAACCATCCGGGGCCGCATCCACGACCGCCTGGGCGCCGATTGCGCCGGCCGCGCCGCCCCGGTTCTCGACCACCATCTGCTGCCCCATCTGCTCGCTCATGGCGTTGGCAATGATGCGGGCCGCCGCGTCGGTCCCGCCGCCCGCCGGAAAGGGTACGACCAATTTGACCGGGCGTTCAGGATACTGGGCGCTAGCCGCCAAAGGCGCGAGACACGCGAGCGCTGCGCCGAGCGCAAGAAAAGTTTTACGGTTCATTTCGGGTCTCCCTGATTGTGGCTGCCAACTCCGGATTGTGCCACCCTGATGGCGACACCGCATCCGGAAGTGCATATTCGCTGGCGCGCGTCGCGCTCACCGTGCGTGATTGTCATATTCCTGACGCTCAATCGTCACGGAACATTCACGAACACGGCTCACCATCCGGGTCGTGAAAACCGATCAGACCTACCCACTTGCCCTGACTGTCCATCGCGCCTCGAAGCATTTCGGACGCGGCGCACCGGCCTTGGACGCTGTCTCATTTGGCGTCGATCAGGGCGAGATGGTGGGCCTGCTCGGCGCCTCGGGATCGGGAAAATCAACCTTGATCCGCGCGATCGCTGGCCTCATGAAGCTCGACGCGGGCGAGGGTCGGATCGCCATCGGCCACGATGAGATGCAATCTCGCGGCGCGCTCTCCGGCTCGGTCCGGCAACTGCGCCAGCGAACAGGCGTCGTCTTCCAGCAATTCAACCTGGTGGGCCAGATCTCGGTCATGGCCAATGTGCTCGTGGGCGCGGCCCCGCAGGTCCCGCTTTGGCGGGCGCTGATCGGACGCTTCCCGCGCGAGGCGCAGCTGCGCGCGCTGGAGGCGCTCGCATCGGTCGGCCTGGAGGCGCAAGCCTGGCAGCGCGCGTCAACGCTTTCGGGAGGCCAACAGCAACGCGTTGCGCTCGCCCGAACCCTGGTGCAAGGCGCAGAGATCCTGCTCGCGGATGAGCCCGTTGCGTCACTCGATCCAGAGTCGGCGCGACGCGTGATGGAACTGATCCGCACACTCAACCAGACGCGTCGCATGACGGTGCTGATCAGCCTCCATCAGGTCCACCTGGCCCGGCGCTATTGCCCCCGCATCGTCGCCCTGAAGCAAGGTCAGGTCGTCTACGACGGCCCATCGGCCGAACTCAGCGACTCGGCGCTCCGAGACCTCTATGGAAGTGACGCGGCCGACCTCTTCGAACACGACGATCCGAATCGCGCGCAGCCCGACAACGATCCGATCGCGCCGAGCCGGCTGACGGGCTCCGCGCTCGCCCCTCTGTTTCCCGCCTCTCAATCGGCATCCTGACCCACCCAACGGAGCACCGCTCATGAGTACACGTCGTCAATTGATCGCGCAACTGAGCCTCGCCGCGCTCGTA
>JBIKTA010000009.1:0-15119 GCA_044348315.1 Burkholderiaceae bacterium
AGCAGCATCGTGATCGCGCCCGCGAGCACCGGCATCACTGCAATCAGCAGATAGGCGGTGATCAGCCAGGTCCAGACGAAGAGCGGCATCTTCATCAGCGTCATACCTGGGGCGCGCATGTTCAGGATCGTGGTGACGATGTTGATCGATCCCATGATCGAACTTGCGCCCAGAATATGCAGCGCAAAGATCGCCAGATCCATTCCCGGCCCCATCTGCACGGACAGCGGCGCATAGATCGTCCAGCCCGCCGCGGTGGCCCCGCCTGGCACGAAATACGAGGCGACCAGCAAAAGCGCCGCCGGCGGCAGCAGCCAAAAGCTGAAGTTGTTCATCCGGGCGAACGCCATGTCGGATGCGCCGATCATCAGGGGGATCTGCCAGTTCGCGAATCCGACGAAGGCCGGCATGATCGCGCCGAACACCATGATGAGGCCATGCATGGTGGTCAGCTGGTTGAAGAACTCGGGGTTGACCACCTGCAGCCCGGGCTGGAAGAGCTCGGTGCGCAATAGGAGCGCGTTGAGCCCGCCCACGATCAACATGGCAAACGAAAACCAGAGGTAGAGCGTACCGATGTCCTTGTGGTTGGTCGCATAGACCCAACGACGCCAGCCGGTCGGGTGATCATGTGCATGGTCATGGGCGTGGTCATCGTGTTGACCGATCACTGCACTCATTTCAGGCTCCTGCTCTGTCGCGGAATGTGTTCAATGGGGTGAGGCTCGCCGGTCCGGCCGCTTACTTGCGGGCCGATTTGACCTCAGCGGGCTGAATCAGATTCTTTTCGGGCTTGTTGCCCCAGGCGTTACGGGTGTAGGTGATGACCGCGGCCAGTTCCACATCCGACAACTGCTTGAACGAGGCCATGGCGGTTCCCGCGCGGCCATTGAGCATCAACGCAATGTTCTCGGGCAGGTCACCCAGCACGAGCTTGGACCCCTCGAGCGCGGGGAAGGCAGGCGGGAGACCCTTGCCGGTCGCTTGATGGCAGGCCACGCAGTTGGCGGCATAGACGCGCTCGCCCCGGGCGTTGAGATCGGCGAGCGTCCACTCCTTGTTCGGATCATCGGCCCGCGCAAGCATCAACTTTTGCTGCTCGGCCACCCACTTGCTGTAATCCTCAGCGCTCTTGACCTCGACCACGATCGGCATGAACGCGTGGTCCTTGCCGCACAGTTCGGTACAAGCCCCTCGGTAAACTCCAGGCTGATCCGCTTTGAACCAGCTGTCTCGTACGAACCCGGGGATGGCATCCTGCTTGACGCCCAGACGCGGGACGTACCAGGAATGAATCACGTCGTTGGCCGTGATCACCAGGCGGATCTTCTTGTTGACGGGAACAACCAGGGGGTTGTCGACCTCCATCAGATAAGTGGGGTTGGCCTCGCGCTTGGCCTTCGCGTCAGGAAAGCGACGATCCTCGATCTGCTCGCGCGGCGTCGAGAGCGTCGACAGGAAACCGATGCCCTCACCCTCGCCCTTCAGATAGTCGTAGCCCCATTTCCACTGGTAGCCGGTGACCTTGACGGTCATGTCGGGGTTGGAGGTGTCTTTCTGGGCGATGACCTCACCCGTCGCGGCAATACCCAGGCCCACGACGATCAGGAAGGGGACAACGGTCCAGGCGATCTCGACTGAAGTGCTCTCGTGGAAATCGGCGGGTTTGGCCCCTCGCGACTTGCGGTGCGCCCACATCGAATAGAACATCACCGCGAACACGCCCACGAAGATCACCAGGCAGACCCAGAGCAGCATGTCATGAAGCCAGATCTGCCCGCGTGCGATCGAATTGGCCGGCTCGGAGAGGTTCAGCTGGTTGACCTTGGGGCCCCCCGGCATGTCCTGAACCGCCAGCGCTGCACTGACCCATCCTCCCAGAAGGGCTGCCGTCAGCGCGTTGAGTGCGCTCTTCTTGATCATTTGAGTCCTTCGTCGTTTTCGAAATCTGTGATCCCGGTCGCCGCCCGATCAGCCAAGCGCCGACAAGGCCTCACGCAACTCTCTCGCCAGCACCGGCTTGCGATGATCCGGTACGAATCGCCCCACCTCGACGCTTTGCCGACCGGCGACCAACCGGATCGGCGCGCGCCTGCCCCCGCTGTACTCCACCCTCACCCAGGAGGGCGCATATTCGGCCACCCTCACGTGCTGACCGAGGCTCGCCTCAACCCGCAGTCGCCCGGGCTCCGACACAATTCGCTCGTAGTCACCTGCGTGGCGAGCATGGAGCAGAAACGCGACGCCCAGCGCTGACGCCTCGATGATCGCGAACGGGAGCACGAGCCACGCCCCCCGCCACGCGAAAAACAAGGCAATTGTCAAGGACAAGGCTGACAGGGCCAGGAACCAGGACGCCAGCTGGCGCGGCGTCAGGACGCAATTGCGCCTGAGCGTCCACTGGTGACGCTCGCTCGCCGAGTTGTATTGCCACTGGTACTGCATCGTGTGCCAACGAAAGCTAGAAACAAGCGTCTTTTCCCGACCACGCACCTTGAGACGAGAGCCAATTATAGGCCCGCCCTCAGGCGGGCGGCAAATCGAAATACCCTGGACCAACGTGGAAACTCAAAGACTGAGCGCTTTGGGGACTGCGGCCGCTCAGCCACGGCGGCGAGCGACGAAGCGCACGGGCGAGAGCCCATCAGGGAGCCGTTTGACGGCCGGACACCAGGCCTGACCGTAAATGAGCTCGAAACTGATCGAAATCAGTCCATCCTCGCGTCGCAGCGCCCGGGATAGGGCATCCAGCCAGCGCGCGCGCATGCGCGGCGTGACAAGGCCGCGACGCCGCTCACGCAATGCATTGCCACCGAGGGCACGCAGGTCGGCGATGAGCGACTCCGGGTCACGCCAGGTCACAGTCAGGCGCTCCGTATCGAGGACCGGTTCCGCAAAGCCCGCGGCCACCAACGCATCGCCCACATCGTGCATATCGGGAAAGGGCATGATCGCCGCGCCCAGTTCACGCAACTCGGCCAGGGTGTCGACCGCAAGGCAACTGAAGCTGAGCAATCCGCCCGGACGGATCACGCGATACCACTCCGCCAGGAGGGGCGCAGGCGGGCTGTGCCAATGCAGCATCAGCCGCGACCAGATCAGGTCGACCGAGTTGCCCGCCAGCGGCAGGGCGTGAGGGTCAGCCTGGGACAAAAGCGCTCCCGCCTGCGGGCCATCGCGACCGGTACGACTCAGCCATCGGGCGAGCCAGGCGAGCCGCGGCGGGGCCAGCCTCTGCCGCGCCCGATCCAGCGCGCTGCCGGCCCAATCGATGCCCACCAGTTCCGCCCCGGGGAAGCGCCGCGCCAACCCGGGTAGCGCGGTGCCCACCCCGCAGCCCGCATCGAGCACCCGTTTTGGCTGCAGCCTGACCGGCTCGAGCCTGGCGAGCATCGCCTGGTCGATCTCAGCGGCGAGGAAGGGCTCGGCAAGGCCCCGCCGTGCACGACGGTCGAATTGCAGGCGCGCGGCGTCAAGGTCTAGGCGAGGAGGGTGATCCATGGCTGGCAAGTATAGGCAAGCGCAACGCTAATCATGCCCGTTTCGCCCCCAAACCAGGATCCAGGCATGACCCGCTCGCTGATCGGCTCGCTCTTCGACCTTTTGCTGCCGGCCACCTGCATCGGCTGCACGATGCGCTGCGCGCACCCGCCGCTCGCAGGCGTGGCACTCTGCGCGGGCTGCCTCGGGAGCCTGCACCGGTCGCAGGCTCGCTGCGCCGTCTGCGCGCACGAAAGCGCAAGCCACTGCTGCGCGAGATGTCGCGCAGCACCCCCGCGCTTCGATCGGACCATCGTACTGGCCGACTACCGGGCGCCGCTCGATCGAACGATTCACGCGCTCAAGTACCGCGCCGAGCTCTCGATCGCAAGAAGCCTCGGCACTCTTCTCGCCAGGCACTTGGAAGCGCTCGAGGCGCTGGAGCCGCTTGGCCACGAAGACCCCGTTCTCACCGCTGTGCCGCTCGCGCCTGCGCGCCTGCGCGAACGGGGCTTCAACCAGGCACTCGAGATCGCCCGCGCGTTCGGACGGGCACGAGGGCTTCGGACCGACGCGGCAGCGATCCGCCGGACCCGGTCGGGTCTCCCACAGGCGCAGCTTGGGCCGGGCTCGAGACTGGCCAATATCGCGGGGGCCTTCGAAGCGACGCCGTCACGGGTGGCAGGCCGCGCCGTCTGGGTGGTCGACGACGTGATCACCACCAGTGCTACCCTCCAAGCCGTCGCCCTCGCACTCAAGCAAGCGGGCGCCCGCTCGGTCACCAACCTGGTGATTGCCCGCACGCCGATGGATCAACCCACCGATCATGTTCAACGTCGTTCTCGTTCAGCCTGAGATTCCGCCCAATACCGGCAATGTCATCCGTCTGTGCGCCAACACCGGCGCGCGGCTCCATCTGGTCCGGCCACTCGGTTTTCCGATTGATCACGCCAAGATGCGGCGGGCGGGGCTCGACTACCATGAGTTCGCCTCGGTGGCGGTGCATGACAACTGGGATGCGTTCGTCGCGAGAGAGTCTCCCGCCTCGCTCTACGCGCTCACCACCAGCGGGATGCTCGATCACTGCTCAGTGCAGTTTCGTGCCGGTGACTACCTGGTATTCGGGTCCGAAACGGCCGGCCTGCCTGCGGAGGTCTTCCGGCAGTTTCCACCCGACCGGCGCATCCGGCTGCCGATGCGGCCGGACAACCGCAGCCTCAATCTGTCCAACGCAGTCGCCATCACCGTCTACGAGGCCTGGCGGCAAAACGACTTCGAGGGCGCCGCCCGGATCGGTCCCGGCTGAAGCACGCGGCCAAATCCTGCTCAGGCCTGCGCCGTAAACAGCCCGTCCAGCACGGTGTCGATCTCACGTTCGCGGCGAACCAGTCCAAGATGGGCGGCCGAGACAAAACCGGCTTCCACGAAGCCTTCGCACATGGCGATCAGCCGGTCGTAGTAACCATCCGGATCGAGAAGGCGCACGGGCTTGGCGTGGTAGCGCGTCTGCCTCAGGGTCAACACCTCGAAGAGTTCATCGAGCGTGCCAAAGCCGCCTGGGAGCGCAATGAACGCGTCGGAGACCTCGACCATCTGCTGCTTGCGCACCGACATGTCGGCGACGATGCGTAGGTCAGTAACCCCTCGATGGGCAAGCTCGCGCGCCATCAGCGCCTCAGGAATGATGCCAAGCACCGGCCCACCGGCATCGAGCGCACCCTGGGCCACTTCACCCATCAGTCCGACGCTGCCCCCGCCGAACACCAGCCGCCAGCCCCGCGAGGCAATGGCGCGGCCTGTCTGACGCGCCAGCTCGGCGTGCGCTGGGTCGAAGCCCTTGCGAGCACCACAGAAGACGCAGATCGATGGCGTATCGGTGGGCAGAGGCGCTGTGTCATCGGTGGGTTCTGCATCCATCAGCGGCTTGTCCCCTCCTCTTGTTCGCTTCTCGGCTCGCGGGCCAGCAAGGCCGCAACAGCCTGCGCCGCCCCGGTCCGGCCCTCCAATACAGCACACACCGCCTCGACGATTGGCATGTCAACGGCGGCCTCGCGGGCCAGACTACGGGCCACCGGTGCCGTCCAGACACCCTCGGCCACATGGCCCAGCTGGGCGAGGATCGCTTCGGTCCGCTCGCCGCTCGCAAGTGCCAGGCCGACCTTGCGGTTTCGCGACAGCCCGCCGGTGCAGGTGAGCACGAGGTCGCCCAGCCCGGTCAGACCCATGAAGGTCTCCGCGCGGGCCCCGAGCGCGACGCCCAGGCGCGACATTTCGGCGAGCGCACGCGTGACGAGGGCGGCACGGGCGTTGGCACCCAGCGACAGGCCGTCACTGATGCCGGCGGCAATCGCCATGACGTTCTTGAGCGCGCCACCGAGCTCGACGCCCATCAGATCATCGCTGGTGTAGATCCGCGCCGCCCCATGGTGAAACGCCTCGATCGCCAGGGGCTGGATCGCCGCCGAGGTGCCAGCGATCGTCAATGCGACCGGCAAGCCCTGGGCGACCTCCTGCGCGAAGCTCGGGCCCGAAAGGGCACCCGCCGGCCGGCCCGCGAGCCACGGCGCGGCGATGCGGTGCGGCAAGCGCGCCTCATGCGGGTCGATTCCCTTGCAGAGCCAGACCACGCCGCGACAATTCGGGGGCAGCCCTGGCACCACCTGCGCGAGCGCAACCGCAAGGCCCGCAACCGGCGTGGCCATCACGAGCAGTGCATCGTCGGCCCCGGTGAGCCAGGCGAGCAGCTCGCCCGGATCGGCACCGGTCTGAATCGCCGGGTGCAGTGTGATGCCGGGCAGATAGCGGTCGTTGGTGCGCGTGGTGCTGAGCGCCCGGGCGTGCGCCGGGTCGCGGGTCCAGAGAAACACCGGGTGACGTCGCGCGACATGCTGGGCAAGCCCGGTGCCCCAGGCGCCTGCCCCGATGATCGCCACACGCATCGGGATCAGCGCGCGGGGCGCGCGAAAAGGTCGCTCGAGAGGCGGCTCGCCCGGCGGATCATCGGGGTCGGACCGATCACCGGCCCGGCACGATCAGGGGAGAAGCCTGCTGCTGGGCCTCGGCCACACGCTGCTGGTAGATCGCCTCGAAATTGAATTCGGCGAGATGGATGGGCGGGAATCCGGTGCGCTGCACGGCGTCCGCAAGGTTGGCCCGCAGATACGGGAACACCATGTTTGCGCAGACCACGTTCAGCAGGATGTCCATCTGATCGGCCGGCACATGACGGATCTCGAAAATGCCGGCTTGCGCAACCTCGACGAGGAAGGCAATCTTGTCCCCCACCTTGGTGGTCAGCGTGACGGTCACCACCGCCTCATGGATGGCCTCGACCACCTCGGCGTGCGAGACGTCGAGCTGCACCTCGACCGAGGGCTGCTGGTTCTCCAGAAAAATCGCGGGCGCATGGGGCAGCTCCAACGACAACCCTTTCAAGTACATACGCTGGATTGCGAAAACCGGGTTTTGTTCCTGAGCGCTCATCGGGGAGGGTCCTGTGCTGGGTGGGAGGCGAACGCAAGCGCTCGCCGATAGGAAGTGTCGAGGGAGCGGACTTCAGCCTGCCAAAAGCCCGGTCAGTTCGCCCGCACGGTCGCAGGCGTAGAGATCATCGCAGCCCCCGACGTGTCGCTCGCCGATGAAAATCTGCGGCACGGTGCGTCGTCCCGTACGCTCGATCATTTCGTCGCGGCGGGCCGGATCGAGGTCAATGCGGATCTTCTCGATTTCGGTCACCCCGCGGGCCCGCAGCAACTGCTCGGCACGCACGCAATAGGGACAGACCGCCGTGCTGTACATCTGGACGCGAACGCTCATGGGCTGACTCCGTGGCAGGTGGTCTAGCGAACGACAGGCAAACCGGCCTGCCGCCAGGCGTTCAGACCGCCATCGAGGTTGAAGACCTGATCCCGGCCCGACTTGCGCAACTCGCCCACGCCCCGGACCGAGGTCGCACCGGTGTTGCAGCAGACGATCACGGGACGGCCCGCCGGCAACTCGCCCGCGCGCTTGGGCAAATCGGCGAGCGGGATGTTGCGGGCGCCGGGCAGGTGCCCCGCCTCGAACTCACCGGGCGCACGCACATCGAGGATGAGCGCGTCCGTGTCGTTGATCATCCGGGTCGCCGCAAGGGTGTCGAGCCCGTTTGCGCCGCGCCGACTGATGATGGGCCAGAGCAACATCGCCCCAGAAACGAAGGCGATGGCAAAAAGGAAAATGTTTTCGGTAACGAAAGTCACGACCGTATCCGCGAGTGAGCAACTGAGGATTATAAGATACTGGACTTTGCTCAACCCCGGCGGCAACACGCCCGCCCATTTACCTCACAAACCACCATGACGCACCGGATCGTTCTGCTTCGCCACGGCGAGAGCCAGTGGAACCTCGAAAATCGCTTCACAGGCTGGACCGATGTCGATCTCACCGCGGCTGGGCTCGCCGAGGCGCGACGCGCCGGACAGTTGCTAAAGCAGGAGGGTTTTGACTTCGACTGCTGCTTTGCTTCGGTGCTCAAGCGGGCGATCCGCACGCTCTGGACCGTGCTCGACGAGATGGACCGGATGTGGCTTCCGGTCACCCATGACTGGCGACTGAACGAGCGCCACTATGGGGCGCTCCAGGGATTGAACAAGGCAGAGACCGCTGCACGGTTTGGCGACGAACAGGTGCTGATCTGGCGACGCGCCTATGCGATCGCGCCGAACCCCCTACCCGACGGCGACCCCCGGGGCGCGGAGAACGACCGGCGCTACGCAGGCGTCCCGCGCGAGGCGATCCCCCGCACCGAGTGTCTGCGCGACACCGTCGCCCGGGTCGCGCCTTGCTGGGAAGATCTGATCGCACCAGCGGTCCGGTCGGGACGCCAAGTGCTGATCGCGGCGCATGGCAATTCGATCCGCGCCCTGATCAAGTATCTCGAGGACATGCCCGACGATGAAATCGTCGCGCTCAACATCCCGACCGCACGCCCCCTGGTCTACGAACTCGATGCGAGTCTACGGCCGATCCGGCGGGACTACCTGGGCGATCCTGCGGAAATTGCTGCGGCAATGGCGGCGGTGGCCGCGCAGGGCAAAGCGCGTCAGGAATGAGCACAAGGCCGACGACCTCGCTGTTTGGGCCCTGAGACGCAGACACCACGACCACCCATCGACAATCCGGCCATCGGCCGAACGGCGGGTTTATACTGCGACAAGACTGATCCCCGCGATGCGTCCTGGGCTCAGCCTTCTGACGGGAGCAGCATTCGCCCCGGGAGGCTGAGCGACCCGCTCCCAGCATCGCGACTGGACGATCGTCTTCGGGAATCGCGATGAAATTCAGACTCAGATCGATCGGGCTCTTGAGCGCGGGCGTGATTGCCGGCGTGCTGATCAGCCTCGGCCTCTCGGCGGTCGCCCAGCGCGGGCAACGCGCCCCTTTGCCGCTCGAAGACCTCAGGCAGTTCGCAGATGTGTTTGGCGCAATCAAGGCGCACTACGTCGAGCCGGTCGAAGACAAGAAGCTGATTTCGGAGGCGATCAGCGGCATGATTTCGGGTCTGGATCCGCATTCTGCGTTTCTCGACGCGGACGCGTTTCGCGAGCTGCGGGTGGGCACCCAGGGCGAGTTCGGCGGGCTGGGAATCGAGGTCGGCACCGAAGACGGCTTCGTAAAGGTGATCGCGCCGATCGAGGATACGCCGGCCGCGCGTGCAGGGGTGCGAGCGGGCGATCTGATCATCCGGATCGACGACAAGCCCACGAAAGGCATGGCGCTCAACGATGCCGTCAAGCTGATGCGGGGCAAACCCAAGACCCCGATCACGCTCACCATCTCGCGCAAGGGCGAGGAGGCTCCACTCACGATCAAGATCGTTCGGGACGTGATCCGTGTTCAGTCGGTACGCTCCAGGGTGATCGAGCCAGGTATCGGGTATGTGCGAATTTCGCAATTCCAGGAGCACACGGTCGAATCGCTGATTCGCCACCTGGGTAACCTCGATCGGCAGGGCGCACTCGCGCGCGGGCTGGTGATTGACCTGCGCAACGACCCGGGTGGCCTGCTGCACGGCGCGGTGGGTGTGTCAGCCACTTTTCTCCCGCCGAGGGTCACGGTGGTCACCACCGAAGGCCGCACGGAAGAGGCGCGCAGGCAATACACGGCAAGCCCAGAGGACTACCTGCGTGGCGACCGTGAAGACCACGTAGCGCGCGCGCCGGCGGCTTCGAAGACCGTCCCGATCGTTGTGCTGGTCAACGGTGGCTCGGCCTCCGCGTCGGAGATCGTGGCGGGAGCCCTGCAAGACTACAAGCGCGCGGTCATTCTCGGCACCCAAACCTTTGGCAAGGGCTCGGTTCAATCGATCCTGCCGCTGTCCAATTCGACCGCGATCAAATTGACCACGGCCCGTTATTACACGCCGAGCGGGCGATCGATCCAGGCCAAGGGTATCGCGCCCGATTTCCTGGTCGAGGAGTGGCCCGACGGCGTGAGCACCGCGCGCGTGAGGGAGGCCGACCTGAACAAGCGCCTATCCGCCACGCCGGGCGTTTCGGACGACAAGACCTCTGGAAGCCGCGACCCGTCCCTGCCCGACCCGAAGGCGCGTGAACGCAAGCCCGTTCAATTCGGCGCGCCCGATGATTACCAGCTCCAGCAGGCGGTCAACCAACTCAAGGGCTTGCCCGTCACCATCTCGAAGACCGTTGCGGCAACCGAACAGCCGGGTGGGGCCGCCACCCGCTGAGCGCTGCCGCTTGGGCTCGGGGTCGGCTTCGATGAACGACCGACAGCTGCTTCGATACGGCCGACACCTGCTGCTCGATGAAATTGGCATCGACGGTCAGGAACGCTTGCTGGCCGCGACTGCGCTGGTCGTAGGAGCGGGCGGCCTGGGCTCTCCCGCGGCGCTGTACCTGGCCAGCGCCGGTATCGGACGGCTGATCCTCGCCGACGGCGACGCGGTCGAACTCAGCAATCTGCAGCGTCAGATCCTCCACCGCGACGATTCGATCGGCCTGAACAAGGCCGAGTCGGGCCGTCGCGCCCTCATCGCGCTCAATCCCGATATTGAGGTGGTGAGTCTCCCCTCACGTCTCGAGGGCCAGGCACTCGAGCGCGCCGTGGGCAGGGCAGACGTGGTCCTCGATTGCAGCGACAATTTCGCCACGCGTCACGCAATCAACCGGGCCTGTTTTTCGGTCGGCGTGCCGCTGGTCTCGGGCGCGGCACTGCGCTTTGACGGGCAACTCGCGGTATTCGATCCCCGGCTCGCGGATTCGCCCTGCTATCACTGCATCTTCCCGGAAAATGAGGCGCCCGAAGAAGTGCGCTGTGCGGTGATGGGGGTGTTCGCGCCCCTGACCGGTCTCATCGGTACGATGCAGGCGGCCGAAGCGCTGAAGGTCGCGGGCGGGTTTGGGCAGCCCGCCGTGGATCGCCTGTTGATGGTCAACCTCCAGACACTGCAAATCGACTCGATCGGGCTCAGCCGCAATCCGGACTGCCCGGTCTGCGCGACGCGCCCATCCGGCCGCGCCAACCGTGCGGACCATCCTTGAAATTTTGTATGGTTCGTAGGGAACCAAGCGCCCCCCCAGGATTCAGTTTGCATGACTCAAGGCAATCGCAACCCCGGCAGCACCCATTTCAAATTCGCTTTCGACGCGCCGCTCCCCCGCTTCGCCGAACTGATCCGCCCGAATGATCAGATCGTGATCGGTCAGGCCGGAGCCGAACCGCTTTCACTTACCCGCGCGCTCGTGGGCGAGGCGCAGCACTTGCCGCCGTGCAGGCTGTTCCTGGGCGCCGTGCTCTCCGATACCTTCGAAACTGAGCTCCCCACCCATTTGAGTCTGGCGGGTTACGGCGTCATGGGTCGATCGGTACGGGCGTTTTCCGGATCCCCGGGCGGCGTGGAGGGCGTATTACCCACGCCTTACAGCGGTCTCGAAGCGGCATTCGGATCGGGTCGGGTTCGAGCCGACGTGGTCCTGCTGCAACTCGCCCCGTCTCGGGATGGCAAGCGCCTGAGCCTGGGGCTCGCCCATGACTACGTGGTGGCTGCGGCACGCAAGGCGCGCATCGTCATCGCGGAGATCAATCCGCACGCGCCCTTTACGCCCAATACCGAAGTGGCCGTCGATTTCCGCATCGACCATGCGGTCTGGTGCAGCGAACCGCCACTCAACGCCCCGACGCTTACAGCGGGTGAGACCGAGCAGAGAATCGCCGCGCTGATTGCCCAACACGTTCCCGACCGCGCAACGATACAGGTGGGTATCGGTTCGTTGCCCGATGCCGTTCTCGGCGCACTCGCCGGCCATGCCGGGCTGGGTCTGCACACCGGTCTGGTCGCCGACAGCGCGATTGAACTGATCGAAAAGGGTGCGATCGATAACCGCTGGAAGGGGATCGACGAAGGGGTTTCGGTGAGTAATTGCGCGGGCGGCACGGCGCGCCTGCGCGCCCATCTGGACGGCAACCCTTTGTTTGAGCTCAGGCCCGCCGCCTACACCCACAGCCTCCTCACACTCTCACAGGTCAAACGATTTCACGCAATCAACTCCGCACTCGAGGTCGACTTGACCGGGCAGGCCAACGCCGAACACGATGGGCGGGGCTGGCGAGGGGGGCTGGGCGGTCTCGGCGATTTTGCCCGAGGAGCCAGGCTCTCCGAGGGCGGTCGATCGATCATCGCACTTGCATCAACCACCCGCGATGGTGCGACGAGCCGTATTGTGCTGCGCGTCCAGCGCGCTCAGGTCACGCTCGGTCGAGGCGACGCCGATTGGGTGATCACCGAGTGGGGCGCAGCCGATCTGCGCGACGCCGATCTCGGCACCCGCGCGAAACGTCTGATTGACATTGCCCACCCCGCCCATCGGGAGTCACTTGCGCGGCAGTGGCACGATTTCGCGAGGGGCGGGTGAGCTCAAACCCCCTCGCCCGCTCGGCGATACTCCACCTCCAGGGCCCTTGAGAGAGGCTCGCGAACCCACCACAACCACACTGCGCTCGCCACACACACGAGCGCAAACCCACCCGTCGCAAGCGCCGGGCCCAAGGGGCCTGCAAGCGCGCCGAGCACGAGACTGCCCAGCGGGGCGGTGCCGATGAAACTCATCAGATAGATCGAAATCACCCGCGCCCGCAGGCGATCCTCGACCACACGCTGCAAGACCGTATTGGTGCCGGCCGCAGTCACAATGATGCCAAAGCCGACGAGCACGAGCGCCACCATCGCAAAGCCCACCGAGCGAGTGAGCGAAAAGGCCAGAAGGCCCAGTCCGGCCAGTAGCGAAGCCACATTGATGAGCGTCGTGAGCCCGCGCATCGACTGCCGGCTGGCAAGCAGCAGCGTACCGGCGAGCGCACCCAGCCCGGCAGCGCCCACCAGAATCCCCAGGGTCTTCGAGTCCCCGCCGAAGACCTCCTGGACAAACATCGGCATCAGCGTCTGGTAGGTGGGTGCGGTGAGAGACAGTACGGCCAGATTGATCATCAGCACGCGCGCGGGCAGACATTGACTCACCCAGGCAAAGCCCTCGAGCATCTCCGCGCGCAGCGATGAGGGCGCGCGCGCCCGCGGCGGCACGGCGGGCAGTTGAAGGAGTGCAAAAAGGACCGCCAGGTAGCTGATCGCGTTCAGCAGAAAGCATCCGGCCTCACCGAGCCAGGCGATCAACACGCCGGCGATCGCGGGGCCGATAAAACGTCCGAGGTTCATGACCAGCGAGTTGAGTGCGATCGCGTTGGGCAGGCCCGCGGTTCCGCCGATCATGGCCGGCAAGAGCGCATGCCGGGCTGGCGCATCAAAGGCTTGGGCAATGCCCTGTACCAACGCCAGTACAACAATATGCTCCGGGGTGATCCACTGGCCGAAAGCCAGCACCGCGAGGACCAGCGCCTGAACCATCTGAAGCGATTGGCTCGCGATGACGAGCTTGCGTCGATCGACCCGATCGGCCAACAATCCGGCAAAGGGCGAGACGAGCAGCATCGGAATGTGGGTGCAAAACGCGACCAGGCCAAGCATCCAGCCCGAATCGGTCAAACGGTAAACCAACCATCCGATCGCGATCGACTGCAGCCAGAAACCGATCACCGATATCGTCTGACCGAAAAAATAAAGCCGGAAATTTCGGTGCTCGAGCGAGCGGAAAATCTGCACGAGGGGAGGGCGCTGGGCCTCAGGTGATGAGGACCGGGATCTGCTGGTCGAGCGCCTCGACGGGCGAGCGCTTGAAACCGCTTTTGGCATAGCGCAGCCAGCGGCCCAGCACAAAGGCCATCACCACCCCCGCTCGGGCCGACCCATCGGTGTCGGCCGGCAACGCACCCTGCGCGACCGCCATCCGGAATGACTGTCTGAGCGAGGCCTCGATACGGTCGATGAGCTGATTGATCCGATTTTGCAGACGGTCGGCTTCAGTGACGAGCGCATCGCCAATCAGCACCCGCGTCATGCCGGGATTGCGCTCTGCAAAACCAAGCAGCATCACGATGACGTCGCGCAATTGGCGCAGGCCCTCTTCGTGCGAAGCGTTGATCTGGTTGATCAGACCAAAGATGGTGCTTTCGATGAACTCGATCAGCCCCTCGAACATTTGCGCCTTGCTCGCAAAATGCCGATACAGCGCGGCCTCGGATACCCGAAGGCGGGCGGCGAGCGCAGCGGTGGTCACGCGATCGCCCGCTGGCTCCTCCAGCATCAGGGCCAGGGTCTGAAGGATCTGTATCCTGCGCTCGCCAGGCCGTGCGCGCGGTGCACGAGCCCGCACAGGTGGCTGTTCCTCGGAATCGCTCATGAGCCTAGGGGATCATTCAAAAACGCGCCCGGACCGGGCTGCGGACAATACGCTCAAACGATTGTACTTGAAGGTCGACGATCCGGGCGCTGCCTGCATGCCGACGGGGTGCGCCCGGGTCCCTGCGGTCAACACGACCCGTGACGAGCACGGTGGACAGTCCCGCGGAACGGGCGCTCACCAGATTGGCGAGCGTATCTTCCACCATCACGCAGCGTGAGGCTTGGGTACGCAGACGGGCGACGATACGCCGCATCAGTGCCGTCGAAGGCTTGGGTCGGAGTCGGCCGGCCACGCGCATCGTCTCGATCGAGACAATCGCCTCGATCAAATTCGAAATGCCCAGTGAGCCGATCACCTGCCGGGCATAGTGGTGGGGAGCATTGGTAACGAGTACGCGACGGCCGGGCAATTGGGCGAGCGCGCGACGCAAGCGCAGGTTGCGTCGCACCAGCGCGCGCATATCCGGAAACCGGTGCGTGGCATGAAGAAAATCGGTGGGCTCAACCGCATGATGACGAACCAGCCCCAGCAGGGTCGCTCCGTAGCGCTGCCAGTAGTGGCGACGCAAGGCACCGGCCTCCAGTTCGGACAAACCCAGACGCGCCATCATGAAAGCGGTCATGTCGCGATCGATGCGCGGCAGCAGCGCCGGCCGGGAATCATGCAAGGTGTTGTCGAGATCAAGCAGCCAGACGAGCGAGCGCTTGGCTGCTGGCTGATGAACAGTTACGCCCGGAGGCCTCGGCCCACGATGCGTGAGGCCCGGTGCCGGACGGGGCGATACCCCGCGGTGGAGCGGGCGCCGGAGTCGATGCAGCATGCGAACCGGATGCGGGCGCAGGCGAT
>JBIKTA010000266.1:0-4610 GCA_044348315.1 Burkholderiaceae bacterium
TACAAGGGCACGAGCGGCAGCCTGATCAAGGTGTCCGTTGCGCAAGGCAACGACCCGGCCGCAAGTCTTGCCTCGACGGAAGCCAGCATCTACGCCTTTGCCGACTCCACCACGCTCGTGGCCGCGCCGGCCATCCTGAACGTACCCTCGGCGGTCTTCTTCTCGCCAGGGGTATCGAGCGTCCTCAATTTTGGTGCGATCGACCTGGTCGCCGGGTCGGACGAGGGTGATCTGACGCTCACGATCAGTGTGCCGGCCGGCACCGCGCTGGATGGCACCTTCATTGGCTTCAGCATTACGAATATCGTTCCCGGCACGCATTTGACGTCTGCGAGCGTCTCGAACGAAGGTCGAACCGTCACGCTGGTGGGCACCGCCTCCCAGCTCGAGACCCTGTTGCAGGCGACTGTCGCCGAGGCGGCCAATGCCTCGTCGCCCAAGCTCCGCTATACCGGGCCGATGGCGAGCCTCAGCCTAAGCCTGCAGTCGACCGCACCCGACACGATTCCGGGTCAGAGTTCGGTCACCGGTATCCAGCTGGCCGAGCCCGTCCAGCCCGAGGCGGTGCGCCTCGCGATGCCCACTGCCATCTATGTCACGCCGGGGGCGCCCGCCCGTGTCGTGCTGGGCGCAATGCCCTTCACCGGGAGCGGTGAGCTCGCGATCGAGATCGAAGCCGAGCGCCGGTTCCTGAGCATCGACGGCGTGCAGCCCGCCACGCTCGAGACCTCCTGGCCCGCAAGCGATCAGGTCGTGAGCGTATCGGGCGGCACGGTGACCGTCAGCGCCGGCGCGAATTTCACGCGTGGCGGAGTCGACAAGGTCTCCACGCGGTTTACGGGAACGGCCGCCGAGCTCAACGCGCTCTTCAGTACCCTGGGCGCGCTCTGGTATGACAACACGGCCGATGCCAGTACGGTGCTGCGGATCCGTGCAGCCGGAGCCATGGAGTCGCTCGCGTCCATCCCGCTGATCGGTGTCAACGCCAGCTCGACCCTCGTGACCGGGCCGCAGGCGGTCACGCTGACGCTGCCGCAGCGGGTGACCTTCTCCGGAAGCACGGATGCGGCCATCGTCCTGTCGAGTCCCCTGAGTGGTGGCAGCAGCACGGCGGTCTACGCACTCGATCTCGGCATCGGCTCAGGGAGCCTGTCGGCGACCCACCTCACCCCGGGTCTCAGCGCTTCGCCCGGCTCGACGGCAAATACCACACCCATCACGCTCACCGGCACGCTTGCCGCGCTGAACGAATATCTCGCCTCGGGCGGCCTGGAATATACGGGCTCGGGCACTGCGCTCTCGCTCACCTTGCGTGGCTTTGCATCGGACGGCACCGTCAATCAGCAACTGGGCTCCGGCACCGAGCTGGCGGCAGCACTCCTGCCGATGCCGGCCCTCACGGTGCCCCAGCGCCTGATCGTCGAATCGGGGACCTCGTCGCCGCTCACGCTGTCCGGCGATCCGGTGTCGGGCTCGGGCATGCTGGTGCTGTCGATCGCGGTCGACGTGGGCGCGCTCGACCCCGCCACGCTGACGACCGATGGGGCCTTCAGCGGGGTGACGCTGCTCTCTGGATCGACGCCCACGGTCGTCAAGCTCGAAGGCACTGCGGCTGCGCTCAACGCGTATCTCGCCGCAGGCGATCTGCGCTACACCGGAACGCGGCCGGATGGTGCGCCTTCCACGGTTTTCGGCCAGCTCAATCTGAGCGTGAAACTCGCGAGCGGCGAGCGGAGCGCATCGGCGCGCCTCGGACTCGAAGCCGCGGTGCGCACCGAGAGTGCGGCGCCCACCCCCTTGCAACTCGTATTGCCCACCAACTTCGCCGTTCAGGCCGGTCTTGCGTCGTCCATCACCCTGCCGGGCACCGCCCTGGCGGGCGATCCGGCCGCCACCGACTACACGTTGACGCTCAGCGTGTCGAACGGCGCGCTGGATGCGAACGGGACGTCGCTCGGTCTCCCCGACGGCAACGTCGATGCGAAGATCATCGCGCTCACCGGCTCGATCGCGACCTTGAACCAGTACCTTGCGTCCGGGCTCCTCCGGTACACCGGGTCGGGCGAAGCACTGGGCATTCAGCTCGCATCCGCCACCCGGTCGGTTCAGGGCGCAGTGTCGCTGCAGGCTGCGGCTCCGGCCGTGTCGTTGCCGCTCGCGCTGCCGGCGACGGTGCCAATTGTTGTCGACACAACGAGCCGCATCGTGCTGGGCGCGAATGCCTTCGGCACGGGTGACACGCTCCTGAATGTCACGCTCACGGCGGCAAGCGGCGTGGTGTCCGGAGCAGATCGCGGCGGTGTGACCGTATCGGCGGGCGCTTCAGAGTCGTCCAGGGTTTTCACGGGTACCGCGGCAGCGCTCACGGCCTACTTCGCCGCGCCCGTCAACGCCAACGACCCGATGACGGCGAGCTTCAACGGTGCGAGCCAGCAGGCGCTGACGGTGCGCGTCGAGCGTGCCGACAACGCCTTGATTTACACGCAGGCCCGGACCCAGATGGTGGCATTCGGACCCACCGGGGCGAATGCCACGGTGTCCTCCGTCAGGAGCCTGTCGCAGCAGGCATGGATCACCCCCGATGTGTCGTCGCGGATCGCGCTGGCCACGGTGGACTTCGAGAGCAACGCGGCGGCCGATGCCACGCGCATGCGACTGAGTGCTGCATCCGGGACGCTCAGCTTCAGGGGGCTCGCAGCCACCGCGGTGACGGGTGTCTATGCGATCGACGCGGCCTCGAACACGAGCGTCAGCGTCGCGGCCGGCGAGTCGATCGTGATCGAGGGAGACGTCGCCGCGCTCGAGAGTTACCTTCAGACGACGGACAAGGTGCGCTACCAGGGCGCAGCCACCACCGTCACCCTTGCGCTCGAGCACAGGATCGACACGAACTGGATCGAGGGCGCGCGCGCCAGCCTCGAGCTCGCCGCGCCCACCCCGTCCACTGCCACGCAGGCGCTCGGCGGCAGCATGGTGCTGCCCGAGGTGTTGACTGCCACGCCCGGCGCATTGTTGCCGATCCGGCTGTCGGGTTCGGCATTCGATGCGGCGGGCGATTCGATCACGGTCGAGCTCGAGGTGCCGCGCTCGGCGCTCTCGATCTCGGGCATGAGCGATCCGCGTGCGAGTGTGGGTCTGATCGGTGGCGTCAATGTCCAGTCGGCGAGCATCACGCCGGCCGGTGGCGGTGCTTCGATCGCAGTGACCCGTTTCACGGGCAGTGCCGCCCAGTTGAACGCGTTCTTCAACGCTGCGGGCCAGGTCGCACTCGATGCCACTGACCGCAGCGTGCTGGAGGTCCGGCTCGCCGGCAGCGAGGGCGTGATCGCGATCACGACGCTGACTGCCGAAGACATCGGCTACGGACCCGCCATCACGATGTCGCAGGCGTTCGTTGTGACGCCGGGCGTTGCGTCTGCGATCCTGTTCCCGGCGAATGCCGTCGCGGGTGTCGGCTCGACCCCTGTGACACTCACCTTGTCGGTGCCGCGAGGCGTGCTGGCCAGTGCCCGTGGCAACGGTGTGCATGACAACGTGTCGGTCAGCGGCAGTGGCACGGCCACGCTCACGCTGGTCGGTTCGCCCGTCGATCTCAGCGATTTTGTTGACGCTGTCAACGAACTGAGCTTCACCGGCTCTGCCACGACCACGCTGACCGCTGTCCTCAGCCGAACCGAGGCAGGCGGGCGAGTCTTCACGGCCTCCGGGCGCGCTCAGATCCTGTTATCGAGCTCGGCCCCCTCGCTGTCGGTGACGGTGCCCCAGTCGCATCAGGTGATTGCGGGTGGCGCGACTGACGTGGTCTTTGCCGCGGACGCATTCGCGGAGACGGGGGCGAGCGGGACCCTGTTTGAGGTCACCGTCAGTGCCACCGGCGGCGCAGGGCTCACGCTTGCTGCGGCCTCCGGTCTTTCAAACGCCGACGGTACCGCATTCGCCGGCGCAGCAGGCACCGGAGCGTTCACGCTGCGGGGCACCGCCGCAGCCTTCAATACCTACTTCAGCACGGCTGGCAAGCTCCGGGTGACCGCCGCATCAGGCAGCACGCCGACGCTTTCGATCTCGGCCAGCTACCTGGGCCAGAGTCTTTCCGGCGTGTTCACGACGATTCAGCCGGTCGCTGCCATCAGCGGCTCGGCAGCCGCCGGCGAGCGGAGTGGATCGGTGTTCGCGGTGATGGGTGCGAATGCGGCGATCACGCAATCGCCCGCCTTCGTCAGTCTGCCGGCCCAGCTGTTCGTGACGCCAGGTGCGCAGTCAGATCTCGTCTTCAGCGGTGTTGATCTGAGCGATGCGGTGGCGGGAGAAAGCCTGACGCTGACCATCAGCCTGCCGCCATCGGGCAGTCTGGCGCTGGGTGCAGGTGAAGGTTTGTCGGCCTTCAGTAGCGACGGTTCGGTTGACGCAGCCCGACAGGCGCTGCGTACCCTCAGCTTTGTCGGAACGGCGGCCGAACTCGAGTCGAGACTCAAGGGGCTTGCGGGCCGGATCACGTACACTGGTCCCGCGAGTCCGGTCACCGGATCGGCTGTGCTGCTCTCGGTGTCGGTTGCTCGTGTGTCCGGCGAGACCGTGGCAACGGTCGTCAACCTTTGGGCGCCGGCCCAGAC
>JBIKTA010000267.1:0-4606 GCA_044348315.1 Burkholderiaceae bacterium
GATGCGCTGCGCCTTGCTCTGGAGGGTCGGCAGGGCAGGAACTCGAACGGGCTCGACCTGGCGACTGATGTCGCCGGGCGTAATCGACTGCTGAGCAAGCGCAGACGTGCCCAGGCAGATTCCGATTACGAGCACCGGCAGACGCGCCGTCCGGCAGACCGGGGCATTGTTTCCATGCTTGAAATCCTTCGTGAAAACCAGTACCCGCGCGGCACCGGCGAACTGCAGCAGCTAAATATTACTCTTGGAAAAGAGATGCGATCGCTTGCGTAAACATGGCTAAGCGTGACCGAAAGGCGCGGCCACTTCGTGATCGCCGTCCTCAGGTCTGCAGGCATACGCTCGTGGCGGATAGATTAGGGTTGTCGAAGGCTCAACCAAGCAGAGGGATGGTCGACCTCAGGCCTGAGTCGTCGTGATCCCGATCGAACGCAGGCCCTCAGGGCTCGCAGCAACGACCCCTCGTTCGGTGATCAGCCCCGACACGAGCCGCGCCGGCGTGATGTCGAAGGCCGGATTAGCGCAGGCGCTACCCTCGGGCACCACCCTCACGCGCCCGATCGCGCCATTGTCGAGCCGCCCCGCCATGTGGCTGACTTCTTCGGCCGAGCGCTCCTCGATCGGAATCGCCGCGCCATCCGGCACATGCGGGTCGATCGTCGACACCGGGCAGGCGACCCAGAACGGGATGCCGTTGTCGCGGGCGGCGAGCGCCTTCAGGTAGGTGCCGATCTTGTTCGCCACATCGCCATTGGCGGCGACCCGGTCACAGCCGGTGATCACTGCGTCGACCTCACCGCGCATCATCAGCAGCCCACCCGCGTTGTCGGCGATGACCGTGTGAGGGACGCCCGCGCGGGCAAGCTCCCAGGCTGTGAGACTCGCACCCTGATTACGCGGCCGGGTTTCATCGACCCAGACGTGAACGGGCAAGCCCTCGCGATGCAGCTGATAGATGGGTGCCAGCGCCGTGCCGTGCGCGACGGTTGCGATCCGCCCGGCATTGCAGTGAGTGAGGACAGAAAGCGGCCGCCCGGTCGAAGCAGCCGGAAGCGCGCGGATCAGACGAGCGCCCTCGGCACCGATCGCCGCGTTGCAGGCCTCGTCCTCGTCGCAGATCCGGATGCTCTCCTCCCAGGCGACCGCTGCCCGGCGGGCAGGCGCCAGCGCGAGCACGGCTGACCGCACTCGTTTCAGGGCCCATACGAGGTTCACCGCAGTCGGGCGAGCCGTAGCCAGCCAATTGAAGGTCTGGCCGATCGCGTCATCGTCCGCGCGCTCGCGAAGACTGAAGGCGAGTCCAAACGCGCCCACCGCGCCGATCAATGGGGCGCCGCGCACCTTCATCGTGTGGATCGCATCATGGCACTGCCGGGCATCGGTCAGCCTCACCCAGCGCTCTTCGAAAGGCAGACGGGTCTGGTCGAGGGTGACGATCGCCGAGTCACCGTCGACCCGCAGGGTTCTTGACATGGTTCAATACCCGCAAGGTATTTATGCTTAAGATCAATCGGTTGTACCGGTCTTCCGGATCGGTTTGCCCACACGCCCACCTGGCGGGGGTCCGGGCAAGTCAGTCTAACGGAAGGAATCGCGACCCGTCCCACCTCGGCCATGGAGCCAGTCCGCCCCATCATGTTTGGTCCCGCGCTTCCGACCGCCGGAGCGACCGAATGGTCGGCGCTTCTTGCCGTATTCCTCTTCGGCCTCCTGGGCAGCACCCATTGCGTGGGCATGTGCGGCGGGATCGTCGCGACACTCAGCCGGCAGCCGCGCACGATTCCGATCCGTATCGAGCCGCGGGGGGACGATCACGCGCCCTCGATTCGGCAGCCCCTGGACCGAACGCTCAGCCGCCAACTCGCCTACAACGGCGGCCGGCTGGCGAGCTACACGATGGCAGGCTTGATTGCCGGCGCGACCGGCTCGGCCGCAACGCTTGCCGAGCACCTGCTGCCCATCCAGCAGATTGCCTTCGTCGCAGGTACGCTCGTCATGATGGTGATCGGTCTGCAGATGATCGGGGTGGCGGCGATTTCCTCTGCTCTCGAGCGTGCGGGCCAGCGGGTCTGGCCGCTCGTGCAGCCACTCGCGCGCGCAACGCTCGGCCTGCCTGGGCTGCGGGGGGCATTTGCCGCCGGGCTCGCCTGGGGATGGGTGCCTTGCGCGATGGTCTACGGTGTGCTGGCGCTTGCCATCGTCTCGGGAAATCCGTTGTCAGGAGCAACGATCATGCTGGTCTTCGGACTCGGCACGGCGCCGGCCCTGATCGGACTGGGCTGGGCGAGCGCCCAGGGCGCGCGCCGATTCGATACGACGAGGCTGCGCCGCGCGATCGGCATGTTGATCGTGGGATTTGCCCTGGCGGGTCTGGCCCGTCTCGACCCGATCGGCCGCATCCACCAGTTCGGCGAATTTTGTCTGAGCTGGATCCGATGAGCGACGCACACGCCGCAGAAGATGCTTCGGGCCTGCGCTGCTGGCACTGCGCGGCGCCGGTGCACGAGCGCGGTCGCTGGCCCATCTCGGTCGACGGCCTTTCGCACGAAACCTGCTGCGCAGGCTGTCAGGCGGTCGCGCAGGCGATCGCGGGCGCCGGTCTGCAGGACTACTACCGGGTACGTGAGGCGGCCGGCTCACCGCCTCGCGCCACGGCGGACACCGACGCTTCGCTCTACGATCAACCGGACGTTCAGGCGCGCTTTGTCCGTGAGGCCGAGGGGCGCTGCGAGGCGAGTCTCCTGGTCGAGGGCCTGCGCTGCGGCGCCTGCGTCTGGCTGCTCGAGCAATCCCTGCAACGGGAACCGGGCGTGGCCGACGCACGGGTCAGTCTGGCCGGCGAACGCGCGCATCTGACCTGGGATCCCTCGCAAACCCGTCTGTCGCAGCTCATCTCGACCGCGCGGCGGATCGGCTACGAACTCGTTCCGTTTGGCGCGCAGGAGCGGCAGGCCCAACTCGCCGCGCAGTCACGGGCCAGCCTGCGGCGCCTGTTCATCGCCGGCATCGCCATGATGCAGGTCATGATGTACGCGGTACCCGCCTATCTGGCCGGCCCGGGCGAGATCGAGGCCGAATTCGACGCGTTGATGCGCTGGGCGAGTCTCGTGCTCACCCTGCCGGTCATGTTCTATTCGGCCGTCCCTTTTTTCTCCGGCGCCTGGCGCGATCTGCGTACCGCACGCCCCGGCATGGATACGCCGGTGGCAATCGGTCTGCTCGCCGCCTTCGCGGCGAGCGTGGTGGCAACCCTCACCGGCGAGGGCGAGGTGTGGTTCGACACGGTGACGATGTTCGTCTTTCTGCTGCTCGCAGCCCGCCATCTGGAATGGCTCGCCCGGCGGCGGGCCACGCAGGCGCTCGATCGACTGACCGCGGCGCGACCTCAAAGCGTCGAGCGCTTCGTGGGCGAGAGCGATCGACTCGAATCGATTCCGGCGTCGCGACTCGCGCCCGGCGACCGCTTCATCGTCGGGCAGGGTGAGACGCTTGCGGTCGATGCAGTGATGCTCGAGGGCCCATCCCAGTTCGATCAATCGCTTTTGACCGGAGAGTCCTTGCCCGTCACGCGGCATGAGGGGGATACCGTACCGGGTGGGGCGATCAACCTCGGCGACGCGATCCGGATGCGCGCCACCCGGGCCTGGGCGACAAGCACGCTTTCAATGCTTGCAGGACTTGCCGAGCAGGCCGCACTCGCCCGACCCGGCATCACCGCCTTGACCGACCGGGTCGCACGCTGGTTCGTGACCGGACTGCTGATCTTCGCATCAGCAGTCGGCCTCATCTGGCTCCAGATCGACGCCTCACAAGCGCTGCCGATCGCGATTGCCGTACTGGTCGTCTCATGCCCCTGCGCGCTTTCGCTTGCAACGCCTGCGGCACTCGCCGCCGCGTCCGGCCACGCCCTCGCACGCGGGCTGGTGCTCTCACGTGGCGATGCGCTCGAATCCATCGCCGCCGCGACCGACGTGGTATTTGACAAGACGGGCACGCTGACCGAGGGACAGCCGGGGCTGGTCGCAGTGGAGCCCGTGGTGGGTACGACTCGCGCCGAGACTGCACCGAACCCGGACGGATGGCTCGCCGTCGCCGCAGCACTCGAATTGGGCAATCCGCATCCGCTGGCCCGTTCGATTTGCGAAGCCGCAAGCGCAAGGGGCCTTGAGGTCCCCCTGGCGGAGACGCTCGTAACCCACCCTGGGGAGGGGGTGAGTGGCAAGGTGAACGGCCGATCGTGGCAACTGGGTCGCAGGCGCTTTGTCGAGCCTGCCGCTGCCGACGAGCTCGACTCGGCCACCCCGCGCGCGGACGAAATCGAGATCTGGCTCGCGCTCGACGGGCAGGCCGTGGCGCGGTTCCGATTCACCGACCGCCTGCGCGCCGAGAGCGCTGAGGTTGTGCGCAGGCTGCGCGCAAGCGGCCTGGTGGTTCACCTGCTGTCGGGCGACCAGAACGCTCGGGTCACGGCCGTGGCACGGACCCTGGGGATCGAGCGCGCTCGGGGCGAAGCGCACCCCGCTGACAAGCTTGCCTTCGTGCGCGAACTCCAGCGCCAGGGTCGGCGGGTCCTGATGGTCGGCGACGGGATCAACGATGCGCCCGT
>JBIKTA010000268.1:0-4601 GCA_044348315.1 Burkholderiaceae bacterium
GTCCGTCGGGTCGCCCGCGGCCTGGGTGGTCCGCCTAATCGTTTCCGGGATCTTCATGCGTATTGCAGCGGCGCAACTCAATCAAACAGTAGGTGATTTAGACGGCAACGCGAGCCGCATCATCGATGCTGCGCGGGCAGCCGCGGCGAACGGTGCCGGCATCCTGCTGACGCCGGAGCTCTCTATCTGCGGTTACCCGCCCGAAGACCTCCTGCTGCGGCCCAGCTTTCACGAGCACGCCTCGCGAGCGCTCGACCGCATTGTCGCCGAGACCGCCGCGCTCGACCTTGCGCTGCTCGTGGGTATGCCGATCCTGGATGCCGGTCAACGGTTCAATGCAGCCGTTCTCGTGGGGGGCGGGCGCGTTCTGGGGCGCTACAGCAAGCGCGAGTTGCCCAACTATGGCGTGTTCGACGAACGCCGTTATTTTCAGGAAGACGGCTCGCCTCTCGTGTTCGAGCGTGGTGGGCTGCGTTTCGGGGTCCTGATCTGCGAGGATTTCTGGTTCCAGGCCGCTCCCCGCGCTGCGGTCGAGGCGGGCGCCCAGGTGTTGCTTGTGCTCAACGCTTCGCCCTTTCACATGGGCAAGCAGGGCATGCGGGTCGATGTGGCGCGGGCCAACGTCTCAAGCCTGGGCGTTCCGATGGTCGCAGCCAATCTGGTTGGCGGCCAGGACGAATTGGTGTTTGACGGACTGTCCTTCGCACTCGCCGGGTCGGGTGCCTTGCGCGTGCAGGCGCCCTTCTGCGAGCCGGCTCTGATGATGATCGATTTCACGGCGGCGCCTGATGGTGCGGGCGCGCCCGAGGTCGAAGCGGGCGAGCTCCAGATCGCTTCGCCGATCGAGGAACAGGTCTACCGGGCGCTGGTGCTCGGGGTGCGCGATTACGTGGGCAAAAACGGATTTCCCGGCGCCATCATCGGCATGTCGGGCGGAATCGATTCGGCGCTCACGCTGGCCATCGCGGTCGACGCGCTGGGCGCCGAGCGTGTGCGCGCAGTGATGATGCCGTCGCCCTACACGGCCGAGATCTCATGGATCGATTCGCGCGACATGGTCGCGCGCTTGGGCGTCCGCTATGACGAGATTGGCATTGCCCCCTGTTTCGACGCGTTCAAGGCGACGCTTGCAGGGGAATTCGCAGGGCTGGCCGAGGATACGACCGAGGAAAACCTCCAGGCGCGCATCCGCGGCACGCTGTTGATGGCGCTCTCCAACAAGTTCGGCGCCATCGTTCTCACCACCGGCAACAAATCCGAGATGGCGGTCGGCTATTGCACCTTGTATGGCGATATGGCGGGCGGCTTTGCGGTGATCAAGGATATCGCCAAGACGCTCGTGTATCGGCTCGCGCGCTGGCGCAATCTCCAGCATGAGGTGATCCCGGAGCGGATCATCACGCGAGCACCCAGCGCCGAGTTGCGACCCGGGCAGACCGATCAGGATTCGCTGCCACCTTACGATGTCCTGGATGCGATCATGCAGGCCTACATGGAGGACGATCGCGGCATCGAGGCCATTGTCGAGCAGGGTCATCCTCGGCAGGCGGTCGAAAGGGTAGTGCGTCTGATTGCGCTGAGCGAATACAAGCGCAGGCAGGCGCCCGTTGGCATCCGCGTGACCCACCGTGCATTCGGCCGCGACTGGCGGATGCCGATCACCTCTCGTTTCCGTGAGTGAACAGGCCCAGGGGAGCCCACGACATGAAAAAACTGACTGCCATCATCAAGCCGTTCAAGCTCGACGAGGTGCGCGAGGCACTTGCCGAAGTCGGCGTGAGCGGGCTGACCGTCACCGAGGTCAAGGGCTTCGGACGCCAGAAAGGCCATACCGAGCTCTACCGCGGTGCCGAATACGTGGTCGATTTCCTGCCAAAGGTGCAGGTCGAGGCGATTCTCACTGACGATGTCCTCGAGCGTGCCATCGATGCGGTGATTCGCGCCGCGCGGACGGGACGGATCGGCGACGGGAAAATTTTCGTCACTGCCGTCGAAGAGGTGATCAGGATCCGCACCGGCGAGACGGGCGACGCGGCAGTCTGAGTCCCGCGTGCCCGGTAGCTGGCTCCGGGCAAATGCTGGCGCTCAGCTCGCTGTGCGGCGGTCGGGTGAGCTGTAGCGGGGGCCCCGGATCAGCGCGATGAGCGCGCCCGCGCCGCCATCGTTGGGCCGTGCCTGACAGAAGGCCATCACCTCTTCGCGCTGGGCGAGCCATTTCATCACCTTGCCCTTGAGCACCGGTTCCCGACTGGGCGATCCCAAGCCCTTGCCGTGGATGACCCGCAGGCATCGCCATTCGTTGCGGCGAGCCTGCACCAGAAACTCGACGAGCGCGAGCCGGGCCTCATCCACCCGCAGCCCGTGCAGATCGATCTGGCCCCGGATGCTCCACTGCCCGCGTCGAAGTCGCTTGACCACATCTGCGCCAATCCCGGGCCTGCGCCAGGACAGCGACTCGTCGGTCTCAAGCAAGGATTCGATGTCGATCTCGTCCGATAGGGACTGATCGAGCACCTCACGCTCGTCGGCCTGCCTCTGCCTTGGGGCGGGGCTCAGGCGAGGCGGGCGCTGGATGACCCTGCCTGGATCGGGTAGGGGCGTGGCATCGGCGACCGCCGATCGGAAAATGTTTGCCTCAGCCTGAGCGCGAACGCGCTTGAGTGCCTCCCGGCGTTCGGTTTCTCTACGTTCGCGTGCCTGATCCTGAAGCAGCCGCACGACCCCCTCGAGCGACTCGAGGCCGGAAAGCGGTGCGGTGCGGCGGGGCATCGAGGATCACCGTGAAAAGGGTCATGTCGAATGTGGGCGAGGCCTGGGCCTCGCCACTGTGTTGGGTCAGTCGGCGCTCAACGATTCAAGATAACGCTGCGCGTCGAGTGCTGCCATGCAGCCGGTCCCGGCGCTGGTGATGGCTTGCCGGTAAATATGGTCCTGAACATCGCCCGATGCGAACACGCCGGGAATGCTCGTCGCCGTGGCCATGCCGTCGAGCCCGGTACGGGTCACGATGTAGCCGCCCCGCATTTCGAGCTGACCTTCGAAAATCGAGGTGTTGGGCGTATGTCCGATCGCAATGAACACTCCCTGGAGGGGGAGGTCGCTGGTCGTGCCGGTGCGGTTGTCGAGCAATCGTACGCCCGTTACCCCGGAGGCGTCTCCAAGCACTTCCTGCAGTTCGTTGAACCAACGCAGTTCCACCCGCCCGGTCGCGGATTTTTCCATCAGCTTGTCGATCATGATGGGCTCGGCGCGCAGGCGGTCGCGTCGGTGAACCAAGGTCACCTTGCGGGCGATATTGGACAGGTAGAGTGCCTCTTCGACCGCCGTGTTGCCGCCTCCCACCACGCAGACGTCCTGATTGCGGTAAAAGAAACCGTCACAGGTCGCGCAAGCCGATACACCCTTGCCCATGAAGGACTGTTCGGACGGGAGGCCCAGGTAGCGGGCCGAGGCACCCGTCGCAATGATCAGCGCATCGCAGGTGTAGGTGCCGCTGTCGCCCAAGAGCTGAAACGGTCGCTCCCCAAGCTGCACGGTATGGATGTGGTCGAAGATCATTTCGGTGCCGAATCGAGTCGCATGCTTTTCGAAGCGCGCCATCAGATCGGGCCCTTGAACCCCGTCGGCATCGGCTGGCCAGTTGTCGACCTCCGTTGTCGTCATCAGCTGGCCGCCCTGGGCAAGTCCGGTGATGAGAACAGGCTTGAGATTGGCTCGCGCGGCGTAGACTGCCGCGGTGTATCCAGCGGGGCCTGAACCCAGGATGAGCACCTTGCAGTGCCTGGAATCAGTCATGGGGTAACCTTTCGAAGAGATGCGGATTCGTTGTATTTTCAGCGTGTTAGCTTGGCAGACCGAAGACTTTTGCTGAAATTGGATGGCTTGCGGCACAATTATAGGCGCTGAAGCCTAGGGGGGACCTTCATTCCATGGTGACAATCGATAACCGGGCGTTCCTGAGACGCGTGCCGATGTTCTACGGTCTGTCCGAGACCCAGATCGACATGCTTTCGGTTGGCAGCGTCCGCCGCAACTTCCCCCGTGGCAGGACGATCGTTGCCGAGGGCGATCCTTCCCAATCGATGTACATCCTTCTCTCCGGGCGCGCCAAGGTGCAGCGCTCCGACTCAGAGGGCAAGGAGGTGATCCTGGCTGTGATCGGTGCGGGCGAGTTTTTTGGCGAAATGAGCCTCATCGATGACGAGCCCCGTTCGGCCAGCGTGATTACGCTTGAATCCTGCGATTTCCTCTCGATCCGCAAGGAAAGCTTTCTCACGATCCTCAAACAAAGCAACGACATCTGTCTTGAGGTGATGCGTGGTTTGGTTCAACGCTTGCGGGCAGCCGACCGCAAGATCGAGACCCTTGCTTTGCTGGACGTCTATGGTCGTGTGGCCCGCGTGCTGCTCGACTCGTCGGAACTGGTCAACGGTGATCGCGTGGTACGCAACCGCTTGCCCAGGCAGCACATTGCCAAGATGATCGGCGCCTCTCGAGAGATGGTGTCGCGGGTCATGAAGGGGCTCGAGACCGAGGGTTATGTGGTGCCGCTCCCTGAGGGGCGCCTGCTCCTGCGCGAGAAGATCAGCGCCTACCTGTGA
>JBIKTA010000269.1:0-4566 GCA_044348315.1 Burkholderiaceae bacterium
AAAGGCACAGTCGACCAGCGGATCACTTTTCGCGTCCTCCAGGCAGCTTCGCCGACCAACTGCTCAAGAGCTGACGAAAGCGTTGAGCTACGGCCGGATCGGGCGCGTCCCCGCTGGAAAGCGGCGCCACGTCTACCTGTCCGGGCACAGGACCGTTTGCGATAGATTCAGCACCGTCCCGTTCAGCCTCGCGCGCCACGGGGTGCGGATCGGGACCAACCGGAAGGGTCGTAAGCAGGGTGACCTGTTGCTGGGTGATGGCAATCATCACTTCGCACCCATCGACCCGAACGATCGCCAATCTTTGCTTCGGTCCGAGCCATAAGGACTCAACGATGGCCAGCCGCCCAGTCGCCCCCCTCAAAGTCCGACCGCCCATCCGCCTGAGAAGCCAGAGGGTGGCAACGAGCAGGATGATGACGAGTACAAAACTCGCGAGCATCGACAGCCACTGCATCGGTTCTATCGGACTGGCCATGACAGACGCCGCTCGCTCAGAGATTACGCAGGCGTTCGTTCGGGGGAACGACTCGCGTCAGGCGAATGCCATAGCGATCGTTGACCAAAACAACCTCTCCCTGCGCAACAACAGTGTTGTTGACCAGCAGGTCGAGCGGCTCGCCAGCCATGCGATCGAGTTCGACCACACTGCCCTGGGTAAGCCGGATCAGGTCACGAATCTTGAGCACGGCCCGGCCCACCTCCACCGAGATCGTGACCGGGACGCTCTGCACGAGTTCGACATCGATTTGAGAACCATCCGAGGCCTGGGCGCCGTCATCATCCATCGTTGAACTCATTACGGTCTCCAAATTGAACTTAATCCTTGGGGGCGCTGATCGACCGCTCAATCCGAATCGCCTTGGAGGCGCCGGTGCGCCCGACCTGGGCCTCGAACACGGGTATCTCGCCGATCATCACCCGAACATGCTCGGGCTTACGAAGGAAAAACACCTCGCCGGGTTTCAAGTCGGTGAATCGCGCCAGAGGAATTTGAAACTTGCCCAGCATCACCTTGAGCTCGAGCCTCGAATCACTGACGGCGCTGAAGAGTTCGTCCCGCCATGCGCGTTCAGATTCAGAATCGCTGTCACCGGTCTGGACCCGGCTGCGCAGCAGATCCCGAATGGGCTTGAGGGATCCGAACGGGTACACCACGTCGACTGCGCCAGTCGAATCGGGCCCGCTGTCGGCCTCGAAACGATTGACGATCACCAAATCGTTTTCATCGGCGATCTGAGCGAATTGAGGATTGATTTCGGAACTGACCACATCGAGATCCACCTCCATGACCGGAGACCATGCATCCTTAAGTGAACGAAAGATGATGTCCAGGATCATCCGGATGATTCGGGTCTCCGTTGGTGTGAAGAGGCGACCCGGGGGCAACTGTCCGACACCACGCCCAAAGCCACCAAAAAAATTGTCCAGCGCACTGAAAATGACGGTCGGTTCAATTACAACCATCGCGTACCCACGCAGCGGTTGCACCCGAACGACATTCACCGACAGAGGCGGTCTGAGCATCTTCAGATAGTCACGAAACTTCATCAACTGGGCTCGCGCGGGATTGATGCGAGGACTGGTCCGCAGCCCCTCGAGCAAACCAAGCCGAAAGAGTCGGGTGAAGCGCTCATTGATCATGTCGATCGCAGAGACATTAATTCCGACCGTGCTATCCTCGCTCGCCAGGTCATGCTTGACCACCCGCGCCGCGAGGTTGAACCCGGTATCGACAGGCACCGTCCCGTCGGCGACGCCGGCGCTGAGCGCATCGAGTTCTTCGGGGGTCAGCAGATTGCCTGAATCGGACATGACAGGAACTCGGCTTTCTTACTGGAATACGAACTCGGTGAAGTGGATTTCCTCGATACCACCGAAGTCCTCGTACTTCTCCAACAGCGCGTTCATCGTCAGACGAATGCGCTCGGCCAACTCAACGCGAAAAGTCGACCTCACAATATCGGCCTCGGTCGCCTGACGCATCACATCCAGCACCGCTGAACGAATGGCAAATTCGTGTTTCTTGATGTTGTTGAACACCCGCTCGTCGTAGTGGGTCATGACCGCGAGGCGGACCTGCATGACCTTGCGCGACCCCGTCACATTCGCAAGCAGCGGCCGCTCCAACTCCATGTAGGTTTGTTCAAAGCGAACCCGTTCGGGTGCTTGACGCGCCCTGGGCTGAGGTTGAGGCGCGGGCTTGGCGGACGTTCCCGACGGCGCGGAGGACGCGGCAGCCGGGGCACCAGGCTGACCGCCCCCAACGCTCGACCCCGGACCCGATGCGCCGCCGCTCGCTGACGCTCCCGCTTCACCGGCAAGCACCTCTGCCACCGGATCAACCGCATTCTTATCGAAAAAACCAGCGAAAAAGAGCGTGCCGACCACCGATCCGACCACAACGATCAACGATCCTACCGCGATCAAGATCATCTTGATCAGCGGGCTCTTTTTGACTTCGACCTCGTCATCTCCATCGGCCATGCTGCTTCTCCGTTATCAGTCAGACCATCAGATCCAGGCGCCGATCATCGCGCGTCCTTGACTGAGTCGCCAAGCCCTCAGCCACACCTGCCTGGATGAAATCAGACTCACCGCCTGTACCTGCTCGCTTCTCAGGACGACCGGGTGTCGGCTTTCCGCCAGGCGAACCACCGAACGCGTTTTGCATACTTAGGCTAGCAACGTTCGTGCCAATTCGCTCCAACTCCTGTCTGAGTCGATCGAAACCTTCTGCAATCAACGACCTCGCTGCGGGCGAACTCGCTTCAAACAGGGCCTCTAGACGGCCGTTGTTCATGGTCATCTCGATCGAAATCTGACCAAGCTCCGCAGGCTTGAGCTCGAGCTGCAGGCTCCACTGTCCGCGGGATGCCTGGGCGACTATGCGCTGGGCAAGCGCTTCGGACATACGCTGTTGGAGCCCTTCCCGATCGGCCTGCATTCGGCTCGAAGTCGAAACGCCCCCCTCTTCTGCAGAAAGATCGATCGTTTCGGGCTTAAGGGCCAGGGGCGAGAGACGTACGTCGCCCAGGGTCTCAGATTCGGCGGGCGTGGCCTCGAACACAGCCTCTTCGACATACATGACGTTCAGTTCGGCCGCGGCGGCGCCACTTGAGTTGAGGATGGCATCGCCACGCGCATGTCGCAGCATCCACTGCGCAGCGGGCAGGACTGTCGCGATGTCAAGTTGCTTCACGGCCCCCCCTGAACGCTGCTCAGTCGCAGAAGAAAGATCGGTGCGCAGTCGCGCGCCCGAATTTGCGAGCAAAGACCGGAGAGCGGTTGCTCGCTCAGCCTGAATCGTTGCCTCCTCCGACATCATCGCCTGACCGTGCTCGGTCGCGTTCAACCCGGACTGCACCGAAGCAACGCTGCTCGCTGAATATCGAGGGCTCAGCGCAGCGGCATCGAGCGTAGGCTTCGCCGACTCCGCCAGCGACCCCCCTACGAGAGGCAATATGGATGACTTGAGCGCAGACTCACCCATAGGGCTACCGCCCTCCATCGGGCCTGAGGGGCTCGGCACCGGACCTGACTGCGAATGACCCCGATTGAAGTCAGCCGGGGTGGTCCCATCAGCGCGTGGCAGCAGACCGAAAGAGCCGGTCGACGGCACGTTGGCGCCAAAGGCCAGCCCATCACGCAGGCGCAGTGTGTCGTCAGGCGCCCCAGCAATCGGGGCGGGCTGATGGCGCTCAGAAATCCACGGATTGCTCGAGGCGCCCGTTCGATCTGCTTCGGTCGAGCCCGTACCGGCTCCGATTGCAAACTGCCCCACCCCGAGGCCGGACCCGATCAACCAGGGTGGGATGGCCCCATTCCACAAACCGTGGACGGCACTGGACTCGTTGCCTGGCGAACCATCGGTCAACGATTCACCATCTGACTCAGTCGATTGAAGAAGACCTGGCAAACCGTCGGGAGCCTGAGAGGCTGGCCAGAGAACGGCTGCGACGACCTCCGGGTCCAGACCCTGAGAAAGCGCGAGAGCATAGAGTGCATCCTCAGGCGTTGGCTCGACACCTGCCGCCGTGATGAGGTTGGTGGAGTCGCCCAGAGCGTGGGCGGCAAAGCTTGCGGCAGGCAGATCCTTGCCGCCGTTGCCTGGCAAAGGGCGGCCCGAAACCGCGCCAAGTGCTGCCTCAAGACGTCGTGCAAAGTCCTCTCCCGAGCCCGAGTCGGTGGCTCGGCCCGACACTGCCGCACCCAAATTACTCCTTATTTTCCGTGTACTTATGGAATTAGGATCATTTTCTCTTGAGTGATTTGCCGCATCGAAGTCCTGATTGGGTGACACAGACGAGGGGATGCCAAACATGGTCTTGAGTTCCTGTTGGAAGGGCAACGAGTCCTTCAAAAGCAAAAACCGTGACAGCTGCACCTGATGGTAGGCCTCACGGTCTCGAATGGGTGTCGACTTTCGGATGGCACGCCCCTTGCTGATGCCGGTGGAGCAGCGGCGCGAACCCGCCGAAAGTCAGCCGATTCACACTTTAGAAAGACATCGATTCAGATGGCTACGCTTTCACTGTCAGGATTTCGACAAGCCCTCAGCCGTGT
>JBIKTA010000270.1:0-4540 GCA_044348315.1 Burkholderiaceae bacterium
GCGCAGATCGCCAATGTACTGGTGATCGATATCAAGTCTAAGTTCGACGTGTTCGACGTGTTCGATCGGCCGACTCGCGCAGCCGGGTTCGACGCGGAGCAAGGCACTCGTGCCGGCTGGCTGCCCATCCGGAATGATGACGGGCGAACCCTTCGGGTCGGTATCCTGTCGGCTGACGGTGCAGGACAGCAATTGGGCGTCGGTGCCGACGCTTTTCCAGGTGCGGGCGAGCGCGACGGCGCGGTCGGCATCGACCGCACCGAAACCGTAGTTCGGGTTGAAGGCGAACCCGCCTCGCGTGCCCGCAGCCTCCCACTCTTGATCGAGCGGGTCGTTCCTGCGGGCGCTTTGCGCCAGGATCAGTCGCACATCGCGCGCGCTCAGGTTGACGTTGGCCGAAAGCATCAACGCGATCGCGCCGCTCACCATGGGCGCGCTCGCCGAGGAGTTCGCGAAATCCGAGCGGTAGCCTCCGCTGAGCGTCGTGGTGGTGATCGCGCTGGGGGCGGCGTCTGACGGGTCGAGCGCCGGTCCGGACGGCCCGCAGACCAGCAGGTTGCTGCCACGTTCGGCCCAGGGTGGGCGCAGACCCTTGTGGTCGAAGGCGCAGGCCACGATCACGCCACGATGGTTGAGATAGCCATCATAGTTGCTCAAGTCAACGTTTTCCCTGCAGTTGGCCTGCGGGTAGCCCAGGCATCCGCCGTTGCCTGCGGCAAACACGTAGAGCGCGCCCAGCCCCCGTCGTCCGTCCTGAAGCCCGCGTTCGATCGCGCTTTCAAATCCGGGTACGGCTTCGCGCAGACGCCCGTCATCGGTCGACCCCCAGCTGCTGTGATACACATCGATGCGGTCCAGGTTTCGCGTGAGGGCGTCCGCAATAAACCCCTCGCGCGCGAGGGGGTTGTAGGCGGCCAGTTGCGCTCTGGGCGCAACGCCCGAACCTCCGAGTCCGTTGCCGCCTCGCGCGGCGATGATGCCCGCCACGTTCGTGCCGTGCGCGCGTTGTTCGGCGCTGAGCCCATCGTTGTCCCGGGGGAGCGGGTCGGTCGCGCGCCAGTCACGGTAATCGAATGAAAGGCCTTCGGCGCGGTTGTCGATCAGATCAGGATGAGTGAGGTCGATTGCCTGATCGAGCACCGCCACGGTCACGCCCCCACCCGGTGAACAGCCCGCCTGCCGCAGCCGCTCCCAGGCGGCGGGCGCGCGCAGATCCTCGCCGGGCAGGCCACCGGATTGGCCGGTATTGGCAAGATGCCACTGCTCGCCGAAAAGCGGATCCCCGAGGTTTGTGGGGTCGGCCGCCGAAAGGGGCGCTGCACAACGAATCGGAAGCGGGTCGGGTGGCCACGGCTCGCCGCCGCCGCCACCGCCACACGACTGCAGGCACATCGCAGTCAATACAAGTACGGCGAGGCGCCCGATGGAGCCGCGGAGCCGGCGCTGCGTCGCTTGCGCGGCCTCGCGACGCTCTCCCCCGACTCTGGCAAGATGCTCGCCAGGCGCCGCCTCAGGTCTTGGATGCGTATCCGGCATGCAGCGCTCAGTCAGCTCGAGGAGCCCGTTGATGAGTCAGTCCCCTATCCCCTACCCGCGAGATCTGATCGGCTACGGGCGCACGCCGCCGCAGGCCGATTGGCCCGGCGCGGCCCGTGTGGCCGTCCAGTTCGTCCTCAACTACGAAGAAGGGGGCGAGAACTGCGTTCTCCACGGGGACCATGCTTCCGAGATTTTCCTGTCCGAGATCGTTGGCGCGCAGGCCTACAACGCCCGGCACATGAGCATGGAGTCGATCTACGAGTACGGCTCGAGGGTGGGTCTGTGGCGCATCCTGCGCGAGTTTGAGCGCAGGGGGCTGCCGCTCACGGTCTTTGGAGTCTCGATGGCGCTGGAGCGTCACCCCGAGGCGACCGCGGCCTTTGTTGAACTCGGTCACGAGATCGCCTGCCATGGCTGGCGGTGGATTCATTACCAGAACATGGACGAGGCGATCGAGCGCGAGCACATGCTTACTGCGATCGACATCATTCGCAGGATGACCGGCAGCGCGCCGCTGGGCTGGTATGCCGGGCGGGACAGCCCGAACACCCGACGACTGGTGGTCGATCAGGGCGGTTTCCTCTATGACTCCGACAACTACGCGGACGACCTCCCGTTCTGGATGCATGTCCGTGCGACCGATGGTCAGGTCATGCCTCATCTGGTCGTGCCCTACACGCTCGATGCCAACGACATGCGGTTCGCCACGACCCAGGGCTTCAATACCGCTGAGCATTTCTTCACCTATCTGCGGGATACTTTCGATGTGCTCTACGCCGAGGGTGCGGAAACGCCCCGCATGATGTCGGTGGGCATGCACTGCCGGCTGCTGGGCCGGCCGGGTCGCCTCGTGGCCCTGCAGCGGTTTCTGGATCATCTCGAAAGGCACGATCGGGTGTGGGTGTGCCGTCGCGTGGATATTGCGCGCCACTGGTCGGTCAGGCATCCGCCCGGCTCGTGAGCAGCCTGGGTAAACAAAGATCATCGCATATTTCTATCGATCGGTTTTACTCGAACGCGTCACGGTTTTTGGGCTCTTTTTTAGGTAGGATGAGCATCACCGGAGGCCTCCTGTAACGTCGTTTTCCAGCCCAAAAGGGAAAGGATGAGTGATGCGTACAAGCCTGCAGATCAATTTTCGTGGCATGGATGTTTCGCCCGCGCTCGAGCAGCTGATCCGTGAAAAGGTCGTCAAGCTCGAGCAGTTTCACCCGAATGTGACCGGGTGCCGGGTCGTGGTCGACAAGCCCCATCATCACAAGGCGCATGGCGAGCATTTCATCGTCAGCGTCGATGTCGCGGTGCCGGGGGCCAACATCGTGGCCAATCATGCCCACCATGAGGACGTGAATGTCGCGCTGCGTGATGCCTTTCTCGCCGCGCGCCGCCAGCTCGATGAAAATGCGAGCCGGCTGAGGGGTGAGGTCAAGCGCCATTCGCAGCCTCAGGTTGCCGAGCTTGCAACGGAGTAAGCACTCCTAGAGCGGTCTTGGCGCCCGCCCCAGGACGGGCGTCCGGCCGCTTTTCAGGGTCCCCTACTCTCATCGGCCTCGGCCGCTCCGCCAGTCACCGACCGGATGCGTCCTGGGCTCGCCCGTGCAATCGCGATTGCCGAGATCAGGCTGATCACCGCAGCCAGTGCAAAGCCGCTCTGGTAGTCGCCCGTCCCATCACGCAGCCAGCCGGTCACCCAGGGACCCAGCGCGCCCCCTCCAATCGTGGCCACCATCAGCACACCGTAGATCAAGCCGTAGGATCGCCCCTCGAAGATCTCGACCGGTATGGCGCCGTACACTGACGTGATGCCGTAACCCAGCAGACCCTGCGCGATGATCATCAGCACGAGCCAGCCCGGGTGAGGGTGATGGCCGATCAGGATCAGCAGTCCGTAGCATGCGGCAAATCCCAGGCAGCCGATCGTCCAGACGATTTCTCGACCCACGCGGTCGGACATCCAGCCCAGCGCAATCTGACCGGGTACCCCGATCAGGCTCACCCAGCCCAGTGCCCAGGCGGCCGTCTTGCTGTCGAAGCCGACTTCAACCAGGTAACGCGTTTGATGGACCTGAACGGCATACCAGGCGTAGAGCGCGCTCGCATAGCCGAGCGCAAGCCACCAGAATCTCGAGGTGCGAAGCGCCCGCGCGAGTGTCCAGTCGGTGGCTGCCCAGACCGGATCGACGATGCGCAGTGACTTTCGGGCCGTCTGGCCGGGGGCGGGGTCATGGTCCCCGTCTGGCTTCAGTCCGATCGCGGCCGGTCCGCGCGGCACCAGCAGGTTCAGCGGCACCAGCACGATGAGCGCGACCACGCCCAGGGACAGGCTCGCCGTGCGCCAGCCGTCCGAATCGATCAGCACTTGTAACACCGGCAGGATCAGGATCGAGCCGGCGCCGGCCCCCGCGAACGCAATGCTCAGTGCCAGGCCACGGCGGCGAACGAACCAGGCGGGCAGAAACAGGCCCTGCCCGGAGTAGCCGACGCAGACGCTGCCGACCCCGATCATCAGCCCCAGACTGAGGTAAATCTGCCAAAGTGAACCCGAGACCGAGGCGATGATGAGGCCCACCCCGATCATCAGTACGCCGCCCTGCAGGATGGGCAAGGGCCCCCAGCGGTCGGCAATACGGCCCGTCACCGGACTGGCAAGCGCCGAGATCAGGAATCCGAACGAGAATGCGCCGGCCGTCTGTGCGCTGTCCCAGCCAAACTCGTCGAGCAGAGGCGGGTAAAAAAGCGAGAAGGCCGTCCGGGCGTTGACGGCGATGGCCATCGTCACGAAGGCCACAGCCACAACGACCCATCCGTAAAAAAAGGGCAGGCGGCGTGCGAGTCGGGTAATCATGTTGGGCCGACTATAACCGGCGATCGCGCTCTCCGTGTGAAGGCCAGGCAGAGGCCGTACTCAGCGTCCGCGGCCCTCTTTAGAATGGTGAGTTTCAACCAGCGGGGACCGGTGTGGGCAGTGTGGACGGACCGCTCCTCAGCGTCGAATCGGTCG
>JBIKTA010000271.1:0-4534 GCA_044348315.1 Burkholderiaceae bacterium
ATAGATCGTCGCACCGGTGGGGAAGTCAGGCGCGGGCACGAGTTCGATGATCTCGTCGATGCTCGCCTCGGGCCGGCGCAGCAGCAACTGGCAGGCATCGACGATCTCGCCCAGATTGTGCGGTGGGATGTTGGTCGCCATGCCCACTGCAATGCCGGCCGAACCGTTGATCAGCAGGTTCGGCACTCGGGCCGGCAGAACGGTGGGCTCTTGCTCCTTGCCGTCGTAATTGGGCTGAAAATCGACCGTCTCACGATCGATGTCGGCAAGCAATTCGCCCGCGAGCTTCTCCAGCCGGCACTCGGTGTAGCGCATTGCCGCCGCATTGTCGCCATCGACCGAGCCGAAGTTGCCCTGCCCGTCAACCAGGGGATAACGCAGCGAAAAGTCCTGCGCCATCCTGACCAGCGTGTCGTAGATCGCGCTGTCACCGTGCGGGTGGAACTTACCCATCACGTCGCCGACCACCCGCGCGCATTTCACGTAGGGACGGTTCCAGACGTTGTTGACCTCGTGCATCGCGAACAGCACGCGGCGATGGACGGGCTTGAGACCATCGCGCACATCAGGCAAGGCCCGACCGACGATCACGCTCATCGCATAGTCGAGGTAAGACCGGCGCATCTCCTCTTCGAGACTGACAGGCAGGGTTTCTTTGGCGAACGAGTCCATGCGGCGGGTGGCCTTATGACGGAGGTCGAAAACGAAATGACGATCGAACGACTGTGAGGAGTGCTGCGGCTAAATCCTTGAATTTTAACATTCTGAAACGAGGCCGCCGGCCGCATCCGTTTCCCGCTTCGCGGTTCGTGTTTTAATTCGCCGCTGTGACGATGACCACTCTGATCATTCCTGAATGGATCGCGCCGGTGGCGCCCTTTGACGGGGCGCTGTCCGGGCACGCCGTGGTCATTCGGGACCGGCTGATCGAGGCGGTTTTGCCGTGCGAGGAGGCACTGCAGACCTATCCCGAAGCGGCCCGAATCGAGCGCCCCGGCCATCTGCTCACCCCGGGATTCGTGAATCTGCACACCCATGCGGCCATGGCGTTGATGCGCGGCTGCGGTGATGATCTGCCTCTGAAGCCCTGGCTCGAATCGCGGATCTGGCCCGCCGAGGCGCGGGTCGCGGGTCACGACTTCGTCGCTGACGGCACGCTGCTCGCCGCTTACGAAATGCTGATGGGTGGCGTGACGACCTTCAACGACATGTATTTTTTTCCAGACGCGGCCGCAGCCTCGGCTGGCGTGCTGGGCATGCGCGCGGCACTCGGACTGATCGTGATCGGTTTCCCGAGCGCGTGGGCGAGTACGCCCGATGACTATCTGAGCAAGGGGCTGGCCGTTCGTGATCGGCTGAAGGGCGATTCGCTGCTGTCATTTTGCCTCGCGCCCCATGCACCTTACACCGTCGACGACGACACGCTCAGGCAGGTCGCCGTGCTGGCCGACGAACTCGATCTGCCGATCCATATCCACGTTCATGAAACAGCCGAAGAAATAGCGACGGGCATGCGTCAGCACGGGGTGCGGCCGCTCTCAAGGCTGGACCGGCTCGGGCTCGTCACCCCTCACCTGATTGCAGTCCATGCCGTGCACCTCGACGCGCTCGAGATCGCGCTCCTGGCCGGCCGAGGGGTGAGCGTGGCGCACTGTCCGCACTCCAACCTCAAACTCGCGAGCGGCATTGCGCCAGTCGCCTCGCTCCTCGATGCCGGCGTACGCGTCGGCATCGGGACCGACGGCTCAGCCAGCAACAACCGCCTCGATCTGTTGAGCGAGGCGCGAACGGCCGCGTTGCTGGCCAAGGGATCGACCGGCCGCGCCGACTGCTGGCCGGCCGCACAGGTATTGCGCAGCATGACCCTTGAAGGCGCGCGGGCGCTCGGGCTCGATGACCGGATCGGCAGCATCGAGGCGGGGAAAGAGGCCGATTTGGCGAGCTTTGACCTGAGCGCCATCGAACTTCAACCCGTCTACGATCCGATCTCACAGCTGCTGCACGCTGCGGGGCGCGAGCATCTGAGCGACGTATGGATTCAGGGCCGCCCTGTTGTCAACAAACGACAACTTACGTCAAGCAAGACGAGGAATGCCGTGCTTGCGGTAGTGGCGCGCGCATCCATGTGGCAGAATCGTATCCGTCCGACGCCCTGAGACTCCGGCTGTCTTTTTGTTCGATGTCCATTCGCCCGGGTCTCGATCGGCATCCGAAACGTTTTTCCGCAGTGCCTGAGCGCACCTATGAGAGGAGCAATATGAAAAAGCCGGTCCAACTAACTCTCGCGGCCGCGGCCGCCGCGCTCGTCGCGGTATCGATGCCGTCGTTTGCCCAAAAGGTTGATCCCAAGAATTCGGGTTACGTGGTGAGCCCCGACTCGACCGTGGTCAAGAGCGGTACGGGTCTGTGCTGGCGCACCGGCACGTTCACGCCTGCTCAGGCGATCGCGGGCTGCGACGACGACCTGCTGCCCAAGCCGAAGCCCGCTCCGGCGCCGGCCCCCAGTGTCGCCCCGCCCCCGCCGCCGGCACCGCGTCCGGCTCCTCCCGCGCCGGCACCGGTCAGCCAGAAGGTCACCTTCTCTGCCCAGACGCTCTTCGATTTCGACAAGTCGGTCGTCAAGCCTGAGGGTCGTGCAGCGCTCGACGGCCTGGTCAACCAGATCAAGGGAATCACCCTCGAGGTCGTGATCGCAGTGGGTCATACCGACTGGGTCGGCAGCGACGCCTACAACCAGCGTCTGTCCGTGCGACGTGCCGAGGCGGTCAAGGCGTACATGGTCAGCAAGGGTGTCCCGGCCAATCGGATCTACACCGAGGGCAAGGGCGAGAAGCAGCCGATCGCTGACAACAAGACCAACGATGGCCGCGCCAAGAACCGTCGCGTCGAAGTCGAGGTGATTGGTACGCGTCCCGTCGGGAAATGATCGGTTCTTGACCGACATTCAGCCCCGCTTCTGACGGGGCTGCGTGACAAACCCCGTCCGAGCGACGGGGTTTTGTTTTTAGATCGCGCACAATGACGTCCGTATCAACGATAGCCATCCGAGTCCCCCATGAGTGGTGCGCAGACGATCGATCATGCTGACAACGTCGACCCCGCCGAACTGGCCAAGTTCCAGGCTCTGGCGGCCAAGTGGTGGGATCCCGAGTCCGAGTTCCGCCCCCTCCACGAGATCAATCCGCTGCGACTGGGCTGGATCGAGGGCCTGAGGCCGCTGAACGGCCTGCGTGGGGTCGATGTGGGCTGCGGCGGCGGTATCCTCACCGAAGCGATGGCTGCGCGGGGCGCGAATGTGCTGGGCATTGACCTCGCGGCGCGCTCGCTCAAGGTAGCCGAGTTGCACGCGCTCGAATCGGGCGCGCAGGTCCGTTACGAGTTGATTGCCGCCGAAGCGCTGGCCGAGCGCGAGTCAGCAGGTTTCGACCTGGTCACCTGCATGGAGATGCTCGAGCACGTGCCCGATCCGGCTTCGACGATCGGGGCCTGCGCCCGGCTCGTGCGGCCAGGGGGATGGGTGTTCTTCTCGACGATCAACCGTAACCCCAAGTCCTTTCTGTTTGCCATCGTCGGTGCTGAATACATTCTCCGCCTGCTTCCCCGGGGCACACATGACTACGCGCGCCTGATCCGCCCATCCGAGTTGGCGAGCGCCGCCCGCTCCCATGGTCTCGAGCTCCAGTCGAGCTGCGGGCTCACCTACAACCCGATCACGCGTCGCTACCGCCTTTCCCCTCAAGACCTCAGCGTCAACTACCTCTGCGCATTCCGCAGGCCGGCGAAATGATCCAGAGATGATTGCCTTTCAGCCCCAGGCGGTCTTCTTCGACCTCGACGGCACGCTCGCCGACACCGCACCCGACCTCGCAGCCCCGATTCACCAGATGCGCGCCGAGCGGGGGTTGCCGCCGATCGACGAAGGGATGCTGCGCCCGTACACCTCTCGTGGGGCCCGCGGTCTTCTCGCCCGCGGACTCGGTATCGCAACCACGGATCCCGACTACGAGCGCCTACGCCTCGATTTTCTGAGTCGCTACGAACAGGCGATGCTCGAGCGCACGCGCCTCTTCCAGGGCATGGAAACGGTCCTGGAGTCGCTTGAGTCAAGCAGGGTCACTTGGGGCGTCATCAGCAACAAGGCAGAACGCTACGTCCGGCCGATCCTGGCCGGTCTGGGTTTGCTCGATCGTTCAGTCTGCGCGATCGGTGGCGATACGACGCCGTTTGCCAAACCTCATCCTGCGCCGCTGCTGGAAGGCGCCCGACTGGCCGGTGTCGATCCCGCTCGTTGCGTCTACATCGGCGACGATCTGCGCGATATCGAAGCGGGCCGTGCGGCGGGCATGGTGACGGTGGCAGCCGCCTACGGCTACTGCGGCGACGCGGCCCCTCCGCACGAATGGGGCGCGCATCACCTGATCGATCATCCCAGCGCATTTCTCAAGCTGCTGCCCTGAGGCCTTGCGGTCGCTCACCCTGACAGGGAGCACCCCGCGCACGGTGCACGGGACGAGCGATCGCATGCCCTCACACC
>JBIKTA010000272.1:0-4527 GCA_044348315.1 Burkholderiaceae bacterium
GGAGAACGCGATGAGATTTCTTCCTGCCCGCATCTTACGAGTGCTCACGCTGGCTGCCGCGATGGTCTTGCCCAGCGTGGCGGCAGCCCAGGAATGGCCCGCAAAGCCGGTTCGCATGATCGTGCCCTACGCCACCGGCGGCGCACCAGACGTCCTCGCACGGCTGCTCAGCCGACGCTTGTCGGAATCGCTCGGACAGCAGTTCATCGTCGAGAACCGCCCCGGCGCGGGCGGTATCGCAGCGGCCGAAATGACGGCGCGCTCGCCGGCTGACGGCTACACCGTCTTCTTTTCCGATATTCAGCAACTGGCGATCAACCCCCAACTCTTCACCAAGCTGCCCTACGATCCGGTCAAGGATTTCGCCCCTGTGACGCTTGCCGGCTCGATCCCGCTGCTGATCGTGGCCCAAAGCTCGCTGGGTATCAGCTCCCTCAATGAGCTGGTCGCCTACGCCAAGGCCAATCCGGGCAAACTGACCTATGGCTCGGCCGGGATCGGTAGCATCCATCACATCTCGATGGAATCGGTCAAGGCCGCGCTCGGACTCGACATCGTGCACGTCCCCTACAAGGGTTCAGGCCAGGCCGTGCCAGCCTTCATCGGCGGGGAGGTGTCGCTGGTGGTCTCGGCCTACACGGCGCTCGCCGGCCACGTCAAAAGTGGCAAGGCGCGCTTCGTGGCGGTGACCTCGTCGCAGCGCATCACCCAGGCCCCTGAAGCCACACCTGTCGCCGAGCTGGTGCCAGGCTTCAACTTCAGCTCCGAGCTCGGCGTAAGCTACCCCGCCGGCACACCTGCGCCGATCGTCTCGAAGCTGAGCGCGGAGATCGGCAAGGCCCTCAATCACCCAGAAATCAAGGACAGGTTGAACACAATGGGCTTTGTCATCATCGCCAGCACGCCCCAGGCCTACGCTGAAAACATCCGAAACAATATGGTGACCTTCGAAAAGGCTGTCAAAATCTCGGGCGCAAAACCGAACTGAAAGCCTGTGACCTTTGCCACCGCTTTGTCCGAGCTCCAGCGCTCGGGCTCGGCCAAGTGGCCAAGGCCGGTTCCGGATCCAAGTATTCAGCCTTAGACGACGGGCCTCTTGATCGATCGCCAGTCCGACTGACGCACACGAAAGAGGTTCCGTTCGTCTCATGATTATCCCCGTCAATAACGCCTATGTAGTGGGGGTCGCCCTCGCCTATGCGATGGTCACCATCAGCGCGCGTCTCGCCTACGATGGCGGCAGCAACGTGCTCAGTTTCATCGCCTTTAGAGCCGTGATCGTCACATTGGCCCTGTGGGCATTCCTGGCTTGGCGTGGCATGACGTTCCGTCTGGAGGCATCCGAGCGCAATGCCTCGCTTGCACTGGGGCTGCTCCTTGCGTTGTCCAATTTTCTGCTGAATCAGGCGATCGCGAACCTGCCAGTCTCGATCGCTCTGTTGATTTTTTACACTTACCCGCTGCTGCTCGCGATGGTGGGCTGGACCACAGGGCGCGACAAACCGACCCTGCGAGTGATCGGCGCGCTGGCCATCTCGCTCATCGGGCTGGCACTTACGCTGCAGGTCAAAGGCGGCCCGCTCGATCCGATCGGACTCGTTTACGCCTTTTCAGCCTCGGCGAGTTGGGGGGGGCTGATGCTCATCACGGGGAAAGTCCTGGGCGGACGCAAGACCCAGGTGCACACCTTTTACATGATGATCTGCGCGACGACCGTCTTCGCCCTGGCCCTCCTGATCACCGATGGCCTCTCGCTGCCCGAGACGACTCGCGGCTGGATCGGATTCACCGCGGCACCGATCTTCTATTTCATGGCCTTTGTGGGCACCATGACTGCAGTCAGCGTGCTGGGCGCGGTGCGGACTGGCTTTTTCAGCAACTTCGAGGCGGTGGGCGTCATCATTTTCGCGGCGCTCATTCTCGAGCAGTACATGACGCCAACCCAACTGCTCGGCGCCGCGCTGGTGATCATCGCGATGTTCATGTTCAACGCCCCGCCCCGGCCATCGAAGCGAGCCTGAAGCGTCGCGCCAAGCCGGGCAAGCTCGGCCGGTCAGGACCCTGGGTTCAAGCGCTCGCTACGAGTAGGAGAGATTCGCAAACCACAAGGCAATCTGCGGGAAGTGGATGAGTAGCGCCACCATCACGATCATCGCGAGAAAAAAGGGCAGGGTGCCCTGGAACACATCCGCGATTGAACCCTCCCTGCGCACCGCCTGAATCACGTAGAGCGTCATGCCCACAGGCGGACTGATCAACGAGATCTCGCACATCAGCACGATGAATACGCCGAACCAGACCGGGTCGACCCCCAGGGCTGTCACGATCGGGAACATGATGGGAACCGTACCGACCAACATCGGAAGCGTCTCAAAGAACACGCCCAGCAGCAGGTAGAAAATCGCCAGACACCAGAGAAACAGGGTCGGTTCGAGCTGCAGGCCACCCGCAAACCGGGCAAGCGCCTGCGGCACGCCAAGCAGGCCCATCACGAAATTGAGAAAGAACGCAGCGGCCAGAATCAGCATGCTGATCGCCGTGAGATGGAAGGTCGCAAGAAAACACTCGTGCATCATCCTGATCGATAGACGGCGATTCATCCAGGCGAAGGGGAGCGCAACCGCCACGGCCAGGGCAGCCGACTCGGTCACCGTCGCCCAACCTGTATAGATGCTCCCGAGAATGACCGTGAACACAACGGTCGGCGGAATCAGCCCGGGCAGCGCCACAATGCGCTCGCGCCAGGTCACATCCCGACGCTCGGCCGCCACCATGTGGGGGCGCGCGAGCGCGATCACGACGATGGTCGCCATGAAGATGATGGTCATCACGATGCCGGGCACCGTGCCCGCCGCATAGAGCTTGCCCACCGAGGTGTTGGTCATCACCCCATAGATGATGAAGGCAATGCCCGGCGGGATCAGGTTGCCCAGGGAGGCACCGGCCGCAATCGAGCCCAGCACCAGGCGCTGATCGTCGCTGCGCGCACGAAACACGGGCAGGGCCACGGTCGAAATTGTCGCTGCAGTCGCGACCGAGGAGCCCGAGACCGCCGAGAACATCGCCGATGCGCCGATATTGGTGTGCAAGAGGCCGCCCGGCAGCCGGTTGAACCAAAGCGCGAGCGATTGATACATGCGGTCAGTCGCCCCCCCGCGGACAAGAATCTCGCCCAACAGGATGTAGAGCGGAATCGCCAGCAGGATCGAGTCTTCCATCGACGCCAGCAATTGCGTCGCGAACGCCTTGACCACAGGCTCGCCGATGTAGAAGCCCGCACCGATCAGTGCGACCCCTGCCAGCACCGTTCCGACATGCAGGCCCAGAAACATCAGGGCAAGCAAGAGCAGGAACCCGAGGAACGCCCCCCCCGCATCAAGCACGTGTCTGCTCCGCTGAAACGGGCGGACGCGAGTCAGACTCGGCGACCGTTCGGCCCAACTCGGTTTCGATTTCCTCTTCGACCGTGATCGGGCCGTAGTAGCGATTGAGCCGAGCCCGATCCCGAATGAACAGGATCCAGGCATGCACGGCAAAGGTGATCGAGGTGGCCGCAAAAATCATCCAACCGAGCAACCAGCCTGACTGCGGAATCCAGAGCGGCGTCTGGAGTGGCGTGGTCGAACGGCTTTTGAATTCCAGGCTCTCGGAGAGCACCGTCACACCGCGCAAGGCTGCATAACCTGCCATGAGGGCCAACGTGGTGACGGCCGCCAAGTTGCACAACGCCTGAACATTGGGCGAGAAGCGCGAGAGCAGGAAGTCGACCCGGGTATGACCCCGCTGAATCAGCGCCCAGGAAAGCGCGATCGATGCCGTGACGCTCAGGGTGTAACCCCCAATTTCGTCGACACCCTGGAGAGAAAAGCCGAAGAGCTTCCTCCCCAGGATCTCGACGCAGGTCAGGAGCACGACCACCATCAACCACCAGCCAGCGGCATAGAGCAGCCCGCGAAAGCTGCGCTCAAGCCAACGCGCAACCGGATTGGCCAAGGTGGAAGGGGGCCGACTCGACATGCGCGCAGTTCCTTTGCAATCAGCCCCTTGGATCACTGCATCGTGTAGCCAGACGCCTTGCCCACGGTCGCGTTCCAGATCTCAGGGCACTTGGCCTCGACCGCCGTACAGGTCTTCCGATAGAGCGGAAGGATTGCATTCGATACCGCAGCGCGAAACTTCTCCCGGTCCGCAGCCGAGAGTTCGAGGGCGCGCATCGAAAACTTGGTGTGCGGCTTGTTGCAAGGCTCCTTGCCCAGATTGCAGGACAGCGCATCGTCGTTGCCCTCATTGGCAACCGCCCAGAGCCGATCCTCGAGCTTTTTGAATTCGGCCGTCAGACGCGCCTGCTGCTCGGGCGTGTAGCGCTTCCAGTGATCGAGATTCATGAAGTGGCCCTGCATCCCGCCGCCGAGGGACAGGGGAACGATGACCGAGGTCACCTCCGGCCACTTGCCGGTGTTGCCCGAAGTCGGGGACGTGACTGCGCAATTGACCACGCCGCGCTGCAGGGCCGGATAGACCTCGGGG
>JBIKTA010000273.1:0-4516 GCA_044348315.1 Burkholderiaceae bacterium
TGCCGGCCCGGCGCAGAGCATGGTGGGAGCGGAAAGACGAGGCAGATGCCTGCGGGTGTCATATTCGAAAGCCGCGCGGTAACTGCGATGATAGGTGCGCCCGCTGCGCAGCAGGCCCATGACCCAGGCGTGCAGGAAGGGTGCGTCCGGAACCGCCAGCGGCCTCGCAGCGCCACGATCGGCCCGATACCAGGGCCAAAACAGAAACATGTCGCGGCGCATGTTCCAGGCCTGCTGGAGGTAGAGCCCCCAGGCATCCGGCACCAGCTCAGGGAAATAATTGGCCAATAGGTCGGCGGCAAATTCCGGCGTCAAGAGTGGCGGGGCCTCAAGCACCACGCGGTTGACTCGAGCAGGTGCCTGCAGCGCCGCCTCGAGCGCGACGAGCGCGCCCGTATGGGTGCCCCAAAGATCGTAACGCTCCAAGCCCAGGGTCTCGGCCAGCTCGACCACGTCCTGTCCCAGGCGGGCAATATCGACCGGTGCATCCGGTCGGCTTGAGTCGCCATTGCCAATGAAATCCGGAGCAATGACGGATCGGGAGGCGCCAAGCCCCTCGATCAAGGGTGTAAGCGGCGCAGCGCTACCCGGCGCGGAGTGGAGGGCAATCAAGGGCCGACCGCCGTGGCCGGCTCGTCTCAGGTGTATTCGCCCCCGACTGATGTCGGCGTAATCCCGCCAGATGCCGGAGCGATACGGCTGTACGATCGATTCGTGGTGATCCTGTCCGGACGATGGCCCAAGCGCGAGACCCATGTCGTCCAGGTGTGTGGGCGAGTAGTCGCCAAGCCGTGCAACGCCAGACAGACACACGGACCACAGGGCGGCGTAGCGCGTGGGCTCGAGACCGGCAGTGAGAACCATCTCGTTGAGTGCTTCAGGATCCGGCAGAGGCAGGCCCTGGCGTGCTGCCTGCCGGCTTCCCCTGGGGTCGAGCACGTGTGCATTGCGAAGGTGCGCAAACAAGGCCGTGAGATGGGTGCCATCGTCACGCAGGCTCAGATCGGGCGGGCCGTACCCGTTCGCCGCCCAGCTTCGGGCGGTGTCGAGCTCGACCATCAATCGTCTAGCAGCACCCGGCAAGGCGGCCGCAAGCGGCGCAGCGAGGTCGAACGCGAGCACGGGTGCCCCGGAGAGCCTCGTCGCTGCGATGCCATCGGCGAGCGAAGCGGCGACCGATGCGACGGTCAGCTCAGGTTGCGGGGCTGACGATGCGCCGATGCCGGGTAACTCGAACACATGGAACGAGTGCTCCTGGAAGCTGCCGGCCAGGGTCTCGCAAACCGTCTTCGCCGCTCGGATCAATCCCGGGAGTACGACGACGGGGGCACCTCGTCCGGCGTGCCAGAAGCGAAGCTGGCCCTGCCCGATCGTGACGAAGTGCGGCTTGGCTGCTGCACTCACTGGGCAAGTCCCAGTGAACCGGGGTTCATCAGACCTTTCGGGTCCACCGCGCGCTTGAGGGCTTCGAGCAAGGCCCGGGTTTCGGGCTTCAGGATCTCGAGGAAAGGATAATCTCGAGCGACCTGCCAGCTGACCCCACCGAGACTGGCATAGAGTTCCTGGGTGGCGCGTCGCAAACGGGCGACCGATTCACGTGCCTCGACATTGGCGGGTCGATCCATCCAGGGTTTAACAACGTCTTCGCCCACACTCGCCACGTGGAGCGGCGTGATCTCGTCCATCCAATAGAACGCCGGTTCGAGAAAGAACTCGTGACCCGTTGTCATCGTCATGACCGAGTAGACGATGCCCTGCTGGGTCATCATGGGTTGCTGAGCTTCGAAGAAAGCTTGATTGGCAGCCAGGACCTTTTGTGCATCGCCCAAAGGGAACACTGCGTGAATCGGCACCCAGCGCTCACCGTCGCGGCCGAGCATCCCTCGCACGGGACCGAAGGGGCGGCTTCGCATCACCCGCGGTACCGAGTCGGGTAATTCGATCCCCGAGGCCGTTCGGGCGAGATCGCGTACCCGCGCCATGGCCCTGCTCAATTCATTTTCGTTGTCACGTTCAACGACCAGGTGGAGCGTAAAGGCATGCTCTTTCAGAAAGCCTGTGCCGCCCACGGCGACGCCCAGGGCGTCCTTCAGCCCGCCCAGGGTGCTTTTTCCGCTTCCCGCAACTTTGCCCAGGATGCTGAGACCCTCGCTGATTCGGTTGACGCTCGCCGAGTGCTCGGCCTTGTTGCGGTCGATTCCGAACCCCTCGGCGATCAGTCGTTCCCGTGCCATGGCAGTCTGCGCAGCCGCCATGGTCTGGATCGAGGAAAAGCCGAAGGATAGAAAACCGGTGGCGCCCGATGCCGGAATCAGCTTGATCGTTGCGCTTGCCTTGATGCCCATCGCGCCGTTGTCGCCCAGGAAAAGACCTGTCAGATCAGGTCCGCCCTCGCGGGTGAAGGGCTTGGTACCTATCCGTCCCGCCGAACCCGTTTGGGTCACGTTGCCGTTGGCCGTGACCACGGTGAGGCCCAGTACGCTCTCGGCCACTGTGCCATTCATGGCCGACCCGAAAAAGGCGCTGTTTTGCGAAAGCGCGCCGCCCACGGTTGCATTGATGCCGGACAAGGGTCCCCAATAGGGTGTGCGCCATCCTGAACCCTCCAGCGCCTGCGCGACGGCCGCCCAGGTGCAGCCCGCCTCGGCCGTGACATAGAGGTCATCGGTGTTGACCTCGATCACCCGGTTCATCCGCCGGCAGTCGATGACGATCGATCCGCCATGCATCGGCAGGTAGCCTTTGGTGTAGGACATGCCCCCACCTCGCGGCACCACGGCGACCCCGGCAGAGGTAGCGGTCCGGACCGCCGCGGCGAGCATGGCGGTATCGGTTGGACAGACGATGGCAAGCGGCTCGATACCGGGCTGCCAGAACACGTCGTTGGCATAAAACCTGCGGCTCGCTGCGTCGTCCAGCACCGAGTCCGCAGGCAAAACCTCGCGCAGTGCCTGGCTGAGCGCGTCTGCGCGTGATGGTTGATGGATATCGTTCATTTCCGGCTCCTCATGCATTCAACTCAGGTCATCCAATGGGACGAACGCGTAACCTCGGGCCGAGCGCTCGATCCGGCCAGCATGGGGCTTGCCGGCGTGCGCGGGGAAAAGGATGGCCCCGGTCTCAGCCGCTTCCTCGAAGAGCGCGCGGCGCGTGACATTGGCCTGTGTCGGGTTTTCGCAAAAGCGACTGCTCCAGTCCGGGCGATAAACCTGCATCGGCTGGTGAAAGGCGTCGCCGGTGAAGAGCGCGCGCTGTCCACCTGACCGGACGTGCACAGCCAGCTGGCCCGCCGTGTGACCCTTCATCGCCCGTACCGATATTCCGGGAAGAAACTCTTCGTCGAAATCGATCAGGTCCACCAGCCCTGCTTCGACCACCGGGTTCACGCTATCGACCAGTACCTCCGCGCCCATCGGATGCACCCTCAGACCCTGCTCCGGGTCCTGCCAGTGGGCCATCTCTGCGCGTCCCATCAGATAGCGTGCCTTTGGGAAGGTCGGGACCCACTGATCGCCTTCGAGTCGCGTGTTCCAGCCCACGTGATCCACATGAAGGTGGGTATTGATCACCAGCGTCACGTCATCGGGACGCACGCCGTAATCGGCCAGCCGCTCGAGGTAGGGCTTGCGGAGCTGATGGAAGCGTTGAAAGGCCGGATGCGAGCGGATTTTGTCATTGCCGCAGGCGGTGTCGATCAGGATGACATGCCGCCCCACTCGCAACATCCAGGAATGCATGCTCGACATCAGCTTGCCGGTTTCTTGATCGAAAAAATTCGGTTGGGCCAGCTGCGGGTGTTCGGCGAGCACCTCTGGGTCGTAATCCGGAAAGAGAAAACCGGGTTCGAAGCCCGGGGTCAGCATCTCCTCGACACGCAGGACCTCAACCTCCCCGATTTGGGTGCGCCAGAGCTTCATGTCCTTACCCCCCGAGATAGGCGTCCTGCACGGCCGACTGAGCGCGCATCTCAGCAACCGTTCCGCTCGACACGATTTCGCCGCGTTTCATCAGGTAGGCGTAGTCGCACACCGACAGCGCGATTTCGGCATTCTGTTCCACCAGCAATATGGCTTGACCCTGCCGATGCAGGGTGACGATGGCCTCGAAGACCAGATCGACAATCGCTGGCGCAAGCCCCATCGAGGGCTCGTCGAGAAGCAGCACCTTGGGCTGCGTCATCAGCGCACGACCAATCGCGAGCATCTGCTGCTCGCCTCCGCTCAGCAGCCCAGCGGTTTGCCACCGTCGCTCCTTCAGCCTGGGAAAGAGTTCGAACACGCGCTCGATCAACGGGGCCGATACGCCGCGCCCGGCGTAGCTGCTCAACATCAGGTTTTCCTCGACCGTGAGCGGTGCGACCACCATACGTCCCTCAGGGACCAGTGCGAGGCCCCGCCTGACGACTTTGAACAGGGGCAGCGTGGAAATCTCAGCGCCTTCCAGCCGTACCGATCCAGTGATCGGGCGGTGCAGGCCCGCGATGCTTCGAAGCGTGGTGGACTTGCCCGCTCCGTTT
>JBIKTA010000274.1:0-4511 GCA_044348315.1 Burkholderiaceae bacterium
GCCACCGGACGCGAGAACTGTGCCGCCGTCCATCGTGATCGTCGCGCCTGCGCTGTCAGCTTCGATATCGATCGAGCCGCCGGCGGTGATGACATCACCATTGCTGCCGAATTCCTGGTTGAGCTTGGACAGCAGCGACACGTGGCCCGTGCCCGCATCGACCGAAACGTTGACCCGCAGATCGCCCTCGTTCGAACGCAAGCGGACCGAACCCGCACCCTGGGCCAGGATTGCGGCCGCCACGACCAGATCCCCCGCCACAGCGGGCGAGAGCACCGAGGACTGGATCACGACCTGGCCATCGGCGAGCGCCGTAAGACCGGACAGTGCCGCCATCGCCGAGGGGGTGAATGCCGCCGATACGGCCTGTGCGTCGACGCGCTGAACCGCCACGGCAGCGACCGTGCCAATCGTGAGTCCGTCCGCATCGCCGAAGAACATGCCACCTGTTGCGGAACGAGCCGAGAGGGTCGGAACCGAGGTGATGACCGGAAGCGCGCCTGTACCGATGCTATCCGCCGACTCGACACGCAGGGCGGAGGCGCTGACCTGAACCGAGGGCGCCCCGCTGGCAACCGTGACAGCACCCGTGCCGGTGCGGATCGCGACGGTGCCGAGAGCCGCACTGTCGATCTGAACGCGCTGCAGCGTGACGGATTCGCCTGCCTCGATGAGCAGATTGTCGTCCGCAGTACGCAATACACCGTTGGCGATCATGGCGATGCTGCCGCCCGCGCTCACGTCGAGCGTACGGCCCAGACCTTGAGCTCGCACTTCGGCGCCGATCGTCAGGTCGTAACCTGCGACGAGACTGATGTGGCCTGCGCTGCTGCTCACCGAGGCTCCGATGACCAGCGAACTGCTCGCGCCCGATGCCGAGACCCGAAGGTTACCCGCCGCCGACAGCGCACCCGTCGCTTCGGTCGTGATGGTGCCACCCGCAACCAGCGACAGGGCGCCGGCGGTCGTGATCGAACCTGACCCCGTCGAAGTCTGGGCAGCGATCGTGCCCCCCGCAAGAACGCGGTTGACGCTCAGGTCTGCAGTCGCACCCACCGTCAGCGCATTGGTCTCCGACAGGAAGACACCCGAGGTACCGGCCGTACTGGCGGCAGCGGACAGCCTCCCGACCGTAATGTCGAGCGGATTGGCCGCGGCGCCGATTCCAGTACCCGCCGCACCCGTCGACACCAACCGCAGCGAAGCGGCCGCAACGTCGATATCGAAATCCCCACCGTCGACGATGCTGGACGCCGAGATGAAGGCATCTCCAGTCGTCTCGATCGAGGACAGCGTGAGCACACCCCCCGCCAGATAGCGGATGCTGCCGTTGTTGGCTTCCGCAACGACGCCATCCGCCATCGTGATCGCACCTCCCGCCTGGACATCGATCGACTTGCCCGATCCGGAGGTAACGATGTCACCGTAGTCTGGCGGCGGCACAAACCGGAAGACCTTGCTGGTCGGCGTCGAGGCGGCCGCGACGTACTCGGCCACCACCGACTGCTGCTGCGCCGTCCCAGCGCTCAGGGTCATCGCCAGCGTCGGTGCGGCGGCCCCGTCAGGCTGGGCAAAATTCACCGCCTCCGAGAACTCGACGATGACGTCCTGAGCCACGCCCTTGGCAAAGGCACCGTCGGCCGGTGCGCGGACCGCGACGATTTGCGGTGCTGCGCGGTCGATCGTCAGGTAGGCGGACTGGTCGTAAAGGGTGGTCGTGGTGAGGACACTGTTGACCGTCGACTCGGTCGTGATGGTCAGGCGTACAGCACCTGAAGCGAGCGAACTCAGATTGACCGAAGGACTGAGGGTCCACTCCCGATCACTGTTCACCGAGATCTGGCTGCGCGGCAGGGAGGTCCCCTGCGAGTCGGTGAATGTGATGAAGAGCGGCGTGTTCTGGGCCAGGCTCGAGACGCCCGAGACCGTGAACGAACCCGTCTGGGAAGCAATGATGGTCCGTCCGGCCGGCTGGAAGATCTGGAAATTGCCGGCGGCCGGAACGACGCGATTACTGCCCGACGAGGCCGAGGTGAGCTGGAGCGCGAGCTTGCCCGCGCCATCGAGCGCGAGCGCCTGGGTCGCGCGATCGCTGACGACCGTACCGTTCATCGTGAGACCGGTGGGCACGGCACTCGTGACCGTCGCACCACCCGTCGGTACGGTGTAGGTAAAGACCAGGGCAGTCGGGTTCGACTGGGCCGCCTGATACTGCGCAGCAACGGGCGTCGCCCCGCCATTGATCGCGACATCGAGCGTCAGGAAGTTACTGCTGAGGGTGACCGGTTCCGTCATCGTGACAACGAAGCGCAGCGTGCGACCCGCGGCGTAAGTCCCGGCGGCGGGCACCGACATCGATGCCACGCGCGGCGCAGCGGTGTCGATCGTCATGAAGGCCGCCCGGACGAGATCGGTCGCGCCCGCCGCGCTGACGGTCAGCGTCACCGGACCGTCAACCAGCGCGGCAAGGTTCTGGTTCTGGATCGTCCACACGCCATCGACAACCGGAACATTCGCGACGGTCACGACATTCGGGGTCGACGCCGAATCGGTCAAGGTCACCGAAACGACCTTCGGTCCGCTGATCCGGCCGGCATCGGCAGTCCCCGTGAGGCTGAGCGCTGCGCGCTGCGCCGAGTTGATCGAAGCGCCGGACGCCGTACTGACCTGCAATACGCCCCCTGCCTCGACCACACCCGCGCCCACCGCGACGCCCCGCTGGGCGTCGATCACAAGGGAATTCCCGTTCGAATCGGTCAGCGTCGTGCCGCCATTGGCGCCTGCTGCACCCAGTTCGAGGCGATCGATCCGGCCTTGCGCGATGACGCTGGAGGTCTGGACAATGTTGCCGGACGCAATGATCGAGACGTTGCCCGAACCGCCGTTCACCCGGGCATCAAGCAGCACGGAACCGGAAAGCGCCTGCAACAGCACATTGCCCGATGCAGCGACTACACCGTCGACGCCACCGGTACCGGCCCGGACATTGAGGTCGCCCGCCGTCGTTTGCAGGACGATCGCGCCTGAACCGGTGGCCGTGAGCGACTCGAGCGACTCGCTGACGGTTGCCGTCGTGGCATCCGGGGCGACTCGACTCACGGAAGCGACCACACGATCGACCGCGATGGAATCGCTCTCAAGGAGGAACAACCCGCCCGCACCGGCCGAGGCCGCAAGCATATCCGCGGAAAGATCGAGCGCGTTGCCGGATGCACCGATTGCCGACCCGGCCTTGACGAGGACAGAGGCCGCGGTCACGTCGCTGACCGAACTCTGCCCGTCGACGATGCTGCCACCCGCAATCAGCGCGACGCTGCCGCTACCCGCCGACACGCTGAAGAGGTTCAGGTCGCGAGCACCCGCCGTTGTGTTGGCACTGTTGGCACCTGCCTCGATCCGAACGTTGCCATTTGTGGTCGACGCCGCCGCAAGCAGGGTCACCGCACCGCCCGCGACAATGTCGAGCGTCGAGCCACTACCCGAGAGGGCGATGGCCTGGTTGACCGTAATCGTACCCGTGGCATCCAGGCTGACCTGTCCCGCTGCCGCGATGGCCGGATCGCTCTGGCCCGAAGCGCCCAGTACGAGGTCGCCGGTGACATCGATGAGCGCATTGCCCGTTGTGGAGATGATCCGGCCGGTCTCGAGCGCCGTCAGGTCGCCACCCGACACGATCACCACCGAACCGCCGGACGTGATGTGGCTGAGCGTGGCCTGCGACACTGCGCCCAGCGTGTCGTTTGCCGCGACGCTCTGGACGGCAATTGCTGGCGTGGCGCCCAGCGTCAGACCGTCGGATTCACTGACGAAGAGACCACCCGCCCCCGCTGAGGCCGCAAGGCGCGCGACCGTCAGTTCGAGAGGATTTGCGCCCGTGCCGACCGCACCCGTGGCGACCAGAACGAGATCATCGGCGACCACGTTGGCGTGAGCCGCTCCCGCATCCGAAATCGAGGCGGCACTGATGGCGACATCGGCACCCGCTGTCTGGATGCTGGCCAGTTGCATCGCGCCCGCTGCACTGTAGAGCACGTTGCCCGCAGCGGTGGAAGTCGTCGTCCGCACGCCGTCAACCATGACGATCGAACCCGCGTCAGCATGGACATGGATCGTGCCGGCACCAGTGGTCTTGAGGTCGCCGAAGACGGTCGGGGTCTTGAACAGATACCCGTCAGGCGTCACGAAGGTGAACACCTTGCTGGTGGCCGTCGACGCCGCTGCGTCGTAAGTGGCCGTCACCACGCGCTCGGATACCGAGCCCGGATTGAGCGTGAGAGCCAGTGCGGGCAGACCCGCCGCAGAGGTGACGTTGACAGCTTCGCTGAACTCGACACTCACGCGCTGAGTCTGACCCACCGCGAATTCGCCCGCAGCCGGTCCGCGAACGGCAGTGATCGCAGGCGTCGTATTGTCGATCGTCAGGAAATTGGACACCTGATAGATCTGGCCGCCCTGTGTGGTGACCGTCAACAGGAGACCGCCTGCCGCGAGACTGCTGAGATTCAGGGGCG
>JBIKTA010000275.1:0-4507 GCA_044348315.1 Burkholderiaceae bacterium
CGTCGAGGTGGCCGATCAGCAGGGTACGACCCCGCCGGTTCGGACCACTGTCGAAAATGCCCGCTTGGTCACGATCGGGGGCAGCAATGTCAGTGCCTTTGCCGGGATCAACGGCACCCGCGACGCGCAGGGCAATCTGAATCCGGGCGCAGTCGGCCTCTCGCTGGGCGGCCTCGATTTCGGACTCGCGCTGATCACCGATCCCAGCAATCCGAACCGCAATTTCACGAGCTTGCAGGCCACTGCGACTTCCCTTGAGTTCAAGGGCCTGAGCGCCTTGACGGCCACGGTGCAGGACATCGTGGTCAACCTCAACCAGGGGGTCACGCTCGACCCGGTCGCCCGCCTCGAGACCAAGGTCAATACCCAGCTGTCACTTGAGATCCCTGCCGATCTGGTGGGAACGGCGACCCTGGCCAAGGGGTCCACTGAGCAGACCGTATCGATCAGCGCCACCATGAGCACGGCCGAAATCATTGCCGCGCTCGAGACAGGCTTCGAAAACCTGCCCGGCATCGGCGCGGGCAATGTCGAGATTACCGGCAACCGCTTCGACGGCTTCACGATTGAGTTCATTGGCGCGCTCGCGGGCAAGACGCCGGTCGAAATCGGCACGGCTCAGATCACCTTGACTGTCGCTCAGGCAGCCGCCACGGTTCAGGTCACCGAGCAGTCCGCCGCCCGCCCGGGCGTGAACGAGATCAAGCAGATCGTCGTCTCGGCGCTGCCGGTTGCGCCCGCGCCGGTCTCGGTGAACGTGGCGACGGTCACCCAGGGTCAGCCTGGGCTCACCGAAACCAACGAGATCATATTCACCACGCCGTCGCAGGCAGGCGACTACGAAGTGTTCTTTGCAACCGGTGGCCTGGTCATCGAGCAAACCGCGCCGGTCATGGGCGTCGATGCCGTTTCGCGGCTCACGATCAATGCCGACACGACCGCTCAGGCCTCGTCGGCATCGGCGACGGTCACCACCGTGACGCAAGGGGCCACCGGCGAGCCGGCTCAGGTCGCGATCGTCTTCAAGGCCGACAAGGTCATCCAGGAATACCAGATCTTCCGTGTCGATTCGCCAGCGACCAAGGTCAAGGGCGTCTATCGCGCGGTCAGTAATACCGCTCAGACGATTACCGAGCTCCGCACTGCCTATGCGACGCTCTTGAAGGGCCTGACTGGCAATGTGGTGAAGACCGACAATATCGTCGTCACCGAAGACACGGCTTTCGCAGCGAAGAACAAGGGCCAACAGCGCTTTGTCGTCAGTTTCGTAGGGGACCTCGCCGCGCAGGCGGTTCCCGCGATGGGCTTCCAGTTCTTCCTCGGAAGCGGCAAGACCTCCAGCACCGGCTACAGCTACACGCGCGTCGCAGAAGGCGGTCCGGCGCGTAACGAGGTGCAGCGGGTCAGTCTGAGCACCCAGGGCAGTGGCAGTTTCAGCCTGCGTCTGGTGGACGGTAACAAGACCTACACCACGACAGGCATTCAGTTCGGTGCCAATGCGGCGACGGTGACCTTTGCGTTGAATGCCGCACTGGGCGCCGATGGCTCTGTGACGGTCACCAAGGACGGTGGCGACTACCTGGTCACCTTCGGTGGCAGTCTCGCAGGCAAGGATCTTGCTCTGCTGACGGTCAACACCTCGCCGACCCAGGCCGTGCCGGGCGGCAGTTTCGCATTGAGCTTTGGCAGTCAGGCGACTGCTCCGATTGCCTACACCTCGGATGGCGTGCTGCTCGCCAAGCGTGTGCAGACCGCACTGTCCGCCTTGAGCGCGGTGGGTGCAACCGGGGTGGTGGTCAGTTTCAATGCCGGGGCCTCTGGCAGTTCCCAGCTTGGGCTCGATATTCGATTCAGCGGGGCACTGGGCGAGAAGCCAGTCGGTGCGATTACCGTTGTCAACACAACGAGTCTGGTCAATGCAGCCGCTTCGATCCGCACCGTCACCGCAGGTGTCGCCGAGCGGGCGCAAGTGCAGGAAGTCGACCTTTTCGCTGAGGCAAAGGCCAAGGGCTACCGTCTATTGTTGAGCTACCAGGGCAACACCTACGAGACTGAACTGATCGCGGGCAATGCCACTGCAGCCGACATCCAGACCAAGCTGCGTGCGGCGCTGTCTCCCATCGCGGGCCTCACGGTCACGGTTGGCGCTCTGGTCGATGATGCCTACACCGTCAGCTTCGGCGGCGAGATCGCAGGCGTTCGTTTCAACACGCTCGCGCTCCAGGTCGAGGGCGCTTCCAAGCCCGTGGAAACCGGCAAGGGCCAGTTCGTCGTTGGCAATGTCGCGCAAAACATCGCCAACCTGAAATCCGCGTACGCCGAGCTCACTCAGTCGCTTACCGGCAACGTGGCCCAGCCCGATTTCATCGAGGTCACGCATGATGCGAATTTCCGAGGGGTCGGTGAGCGTTATGTGGTGCGCTTTGTCGGCGACCTGAACTGGACCGATATCGCCAGCAAGGGCATCGTCTTTGACACGCCGCTCGATTACTCGCTGGTGCAAAACGGTGCGCCGGCTCGGATCGAGGCTCAGTCAATTACCCTGGATCGCCCCGCTGCTTCGGTCGATGGCAGCTTCCGCCTGTCGCTGAGCTTCGGAGGCCAGAACTACACGACGGCCGATCTCGCCTACGGCATCACCGCTGCGGACATGCAGACGGCGCTCAACGCCGCGCTCGCGGGCGGGAATCGCACTGTGACCGTCGCAGATGGCGAAGCGTCCGATCAGTGGGGGGTCAGCTTCACCGGCTCGGCCTTCCGTGGGGCTGATGTGCCGACGCTTGGCGTCGCCGGGGTCGACACTGTGCCCGATGCCCCCTCGGGCAATTTCACCATCTCCTATGTGGACGCGAACGGCGCCCGCAAGGACAGCCCGGTGATTACCTGGAGTGCGACGGCGTCCACGCTCCAGGCCAGCCTGCAGACAGCGATGAACACGCTGTTTGGCAGCGGCAACGTGGATGTCGTGATCGACGCCGGGAGCAGCGCTTCCCGTCAGGCCTTCCAGTTGCAGTTCAAGGGTGCGCTGGCCGGGCAGGACGTGCCCAACATCACCAGCCACTTTGGCGCGCTCGACCTGGCCGTGGTGTCGCCTTTCAACATTGCTCAGGGCGAGGTCGTCGCCGGCGAAGTCCAGCGTGTGACGATACAGACCACGCGCCCCGAGGCGGCTTACACCCTGAGCTTCGCGCACGGTGGCAAGACGGCTACGACTGCAACGCTGCTGACCACGATGACTCGTGCGGAGGTCCAGGCCGCCCTCGACTCGGCCATGACCGCCTTGTCGAGCGCGGTGGGCGGTGGTTTTGCCGCTACGGCGACCCTCGATTTCTTCGGTGGCAAGGAACTGCAGATTCGCTTTGGCGGCGATCTGGCCGGCATCGATGTCGCGCCGATCACTGCGACCGCAGTGGCCGCGTCCAGCGCGTCCTCGCTCACGCTGGCGCAGACAGGCTACACCCAGGTTCGTGAAGCGTTGCCGCTCCGTACCCTGGTCGTTGACTACGGTTACAAGAACCCGGCTGACCCGACCCAGGGTCGCTGGACCGAACTCGAGGTTCGTAATGGCACAGCACCAACCGATCTCTACGAACTGACTCTGGACGGGACGCGGGGCGAAGTGATCGAGGCGGTCGGCACACTGACCATCGATGTGTCGGGCTTCGTTCAACTCTCCGGCCGCTTTGGTTTTGGCAGCCAGACGCAGGGTGAGGCCAAGCAGTTCGTCGCCGCCGGCAGCGACATTACGGCGCGGCTCGCTGCGAGCAACGATGTTTACGTCCAGTTGACGGGCGCGGCGTTTGGCCTCTACAGCGACAGCACCGGCCAGTTTGCCTTCGAACTCTCACAGGGTGCCTTCAGCGCTCAGTTAGGTCAGCTTGCAGGCGCGACCGCGACCGAGGTGATTGTCCAGTACACCAACAGTAAGACAGCGGTGGCCAAGGACCGGAAGGTCGAGATTGCTGATCTCAGCTACACCTTCACGCGCGCGATCGCCGTCGACACGGTTGCCTTCGCGGTCAAGGGGTTCTCGGCCAACGTACTCGACTTCGTGAGTGTGAGCGGGGATCTCGGCTTCAAGAAGTCAGGCACCGAGATCATTGCCGTCGGCAACAATGTCAATGCATTGCTCGCCGCCGGCCCGGTCTACGTAAGTCTGAATGATGCTGATTTTGGCATGATTGCCGGGGGCGGCAAGTTTGCCTTCGAGCTCAGCAATGGCAGTTTTGCCGCGGGTATCAGCGGCTTGGCCGGAGTTTCGGCACAGGAAGTGATCGTCCAGTACACCAACGTCACGACCGATGTGGCTGCGGGCACCAAGATCGATGTGCTGGACATCGAGTACACCTTTGCTCAGGCGATTGTCAAGAACACCATCGCCTTCGGTGTCAAGAGCTTCTCGGCCAATGTCGCCGATTTCGTCCGGTTGAGTGGCAACCTCGCCTTCAAGAAGCAGGGCGAGGAGATCATTGCCGTTGGCAACAACGTCACCGCCTCGCTCGAGGCG
>JBIKTA010000276.1:0-4505 GCA_044348315.1 Burkholderiaceae bacterium
CGGATCCCTGAACCGTGAGACCTCACTCTGCCGCCGTGCCCGGCCCAACGCCCGTTGCGGGCCAGCCTTCAGTTCGAGGCGATTGGCAGACCGTGCGGCGATTGCTGCCCTACCTCTGGATCTGGCGATGGCGGGTGATCTTTGCGCTCGCGTGCCTGGTGATGGCCAAGTTCGCCAATGTCGCGGTGCCGCTGCTGCTCAAGGCGATCGTCGATGCAATGAATGTCCAGCCGGGCGACGCGCGTGCGCTCCTGGTGGTCCCGGTCGCCTTGCTGGTGGGCTACGGCCTGCTGCGGTTGAGCGTTTCGCTCTTTACCGAACTGCGCGAAATCGTCTTTTCGCGCGTCACTCAAGAGGCAACGCGCAGCATCACGCTCTCAGTTTTTCGGCACCTGCTCGATTTGTCGTTGCGCTTTCACCTCGAGCGGCAGATGGGCGGCATGACCCGCGACATCGAGCGGGGGTCTCAGGGCGTGTCGAGCCTCATCTCCTACACGCTCTACAGCATCCTGCCCACGATCATTGAAGTCTCGCTCGTGATCGGGTACCTGCTCTGGCAGTACGAGCTGTCATTTGGACTCATTGCGCTCTGCGCGCTGGTCCTCTACGTCTGGTACTCGATTCGGGTCACCGATTGGCGCACGCACTTTCGCCGCGAACTGAACGAGCAGGACTCGCGCGCGAGCACTCGGGCAATCGATGCGCTCCTCAACTATGAGACGGTCAAGTATTTCGGCAACGAAGGCTTCGAGGCCGAGCGTTACGACCACGAGTTGCGCCGGCGGATGAAGGCTGCGATCCGATCACAGGCCTCGCTTGCGCTGCTCAATTTCGGTCAGGCCGTGATCATCGCGGTGACTGTTTCGCTTTTGATGTGGCGCGCCACCGAAGGCGTGATCGCAGGCGAGATGTCGCTGGGCGACCTCGTGCTCGTCAATGCTTTCATGATTCAGCTCTACATTCCGCTCAATTTTCTGGGTGTGCTCTATCGCGAGATCAAGCAGGCGCTCACCGACATGGAAAAGATGTTCCGTCTGCTCAATGCCGATCGCGAGATTGCCGATTCTCCGACGGCGCGCACGCTCGCGCTTGAAAGCGGGCCCGAGCTGCGGTTCGAATCGGTCAAATTTCACTACGATGCGGCGCGCCCCATTCTCCATGACATCGACTTCACGATTGCCCCAGGCACCACCACCGCCGTGGTGGGTTCGAGTGGCGCAGGCAAATCCACGCTCGCGAGATTGCTCTTTCGCTTCTACGATGTGACGGGCGGCCGCATTCTGATTGATGGCGCGGATGCTCGTGATTTCACCCAGGCAAGTCTCAGGGCCGCAATTGGGATCGTGCCGCAGGACACCGTGCTCTTCAACGACACGATCCGCTACAACATCGCCTACGGCCATCCCGCAGCCGAGGATCAGGCTGTTGAGGATGCCGCTCGCGCCGCGCAGCTGCACGATTTCATCGCCGCGCTGCCCGCGGGCTATCAGAGCCCGGTGGGCGAGCGGGGCCTCAAGCTCTCGGGCGGAGAAAAGCAGCGCGTGGCGATTGCAAGGACCCTGCTGAAAAACCCGCCGATCCTGATTTTGGACGAGGCAACCTCCGCGCTCGACAGTCGCAACGAACAGGCGATCCAGCAAGCGCTTGCCCGCGCTGCGCTGGGGCGGACCACACTCGTGATCGCCCACCGACTGTCGACGATCGCAGACGCCGACCAGATCCTGGTGATGCAGGCCGGCCGGATCGTCGAGCGCGGCCGGCATGGCGAACTCCTGGCGCTTGGCGGTGTCTACGCGGCGATGTGGGCGGCTCAGGCGCAGTCGGCCGAAGAGCCTCCGGCGGCTTGATTCTGTTGCCTGCGAGTGAGAAGTTGCCCGAGCGGATGCGGGAACTGGTCTCTTGCGGGACCCTCTCTGGCCGGCGATGACTCAGCGATCGAGAATCTGGCTCAGGAACTGCCGGCTACGTTCGTTTTTCGGGGACTCGAAGAAGGCATCCGGCGTGTTTTCCTCGACGATCTCGCCTTGATCCATAAAAATGACGCGGTCGGCCACGGCACGCGCGAAACCCATCTCATGCGTGACGCACAACATCGTCATGCCTTCACGCGCAAGCATGATCATCGTGTCGAGCACTTCCTTGACCATCTCTGGGTCGAGTGCTGAAGTCGGCTCGTCAAACAGCATGATGGACGGCGTCATGCAGAGCGCGCGGGCGATCGCCACGCGCTGCTGTTGGCCACCAGAGAGCTGACCCGGATACTTGTGAGCCTGGTCGGCAATCCGTACGCGTTCGAGATATTGCATCGCCAGTTGCTCGGCCTGGGCTTTGGGCTGCTTGCGTACCCAGATCGGCGCGAGCGTGCAGTTGTCGAGCACGGTCAGATGCGGAAAGAGATTGAAGTGCTGAAACACCATGCCGACGTTGGAGCGGACCTGATCGATGTTTTTCAGGTTGTCGGTGAGTTCGGTGCCGTTGACAACGATCGTGCCCTTCTGATGCATCTCGAGCCGGTTGATGCAGCGAATGAGGGTCGACTTGCCCGATCCCGAGGGGCCACAGACCACGATGCGCTCGCCTTTTGCCACCGTGAGATTGATGTGCTTCAGCACATGAAAATCCCCGTACCACTTGTCGAGATCGGTAATCCGGATCGCGAGGGCTTCGTGAGCAGAGCTTGGGGCAGGGGCGCTTGCAGACATGGCGGCTCCGGAATGGTGGGTCAGCGGCGCTCGCCGCGGGCGAGCTGGCCTTCGAGCCACTGGCTGTACTTGGACATCGCGAAGCAGTAGACCCAGTAGATCAGGATTGAAAACAGGAAGGCCTCGACGATGTAGTTGCGCCAGGCGATGTCGGTCTCGACCGATTTCTTGACCGCGTAGGCAAAATCGTAGATGCCGATGATGACCACCAGCGAGGTGTCCTTGAACACCGAGATGAAGATGTTGACGATCGGCGGAATCGAGATCTTGAGCGCCTGCGGCAGGATGATGAGCCCCATTGCGCGCCAGTAGGAGAGCCCGAGTGCTTCGGCCGCCTCGTACTGACCGCGCGGCACGGCCTGAAGACCGCCGCGGACGGCCTCGGCCATGTAGGCGGCGATGAACAGGATGATCGCGATCTGCGCGCGCAACAGTTGCTCGATGCGCATGCCCTCGGGCATGAAGAGCGCAAACATGACTGAAGCCATGAAGAGCACGGTAATCAGCGGCACCCCACGAATCGCCTCGATGTAGATCACCGAAAAGGCCCGAATCACCGGCAATTGCGAGCGGCGGCCGAGTGCCAGCAAAATGCCCAGTGGAAAGGCGAAACCGATGCCGAAGATCGCGAGGATCAGCGTCACCGGGAGCCCGCCCCACTGTTCGGCCTTGACCGGGGTCAGCCCGAGCCCACCGCCCATCAGCCAGAACGCGAGCGCAATGCCGACGATCCAGATGGCAACCAGCCAGCGACTCCAGAACCAGCGGATGGCCGAGACGACGATCAATCCTGTGAGCACAAAGATCGTTGCGCCCGAACGCCATTGCTCGCCAAACGGATAGGTGCCGAACATCATGAAGCGGATCTTTGCCCAGACCACGCTCCAACAGGCCCCCTCGCCACGCGCGGCTTCACAGGCCGCAGGCAGCTTGGCCCCCCACACCGCGTCCCAGATCAGCCAGCTGAAAATACCCGGCAGCACCCAAGCAAGCCCGGCCACGATCAGGATCGTGAGCATCGAGTTGAGGGCGCTCGAAAAGAGGTGGATCCGCAGCCAGGCAATTGCAGCCATCTCAGCGCTCCACCAGTCGCACGCGCTGGTTGTACCAGTTCATGAAGAACGAGATCGCCAGACTGATCGCGAGGTAGACCGCCATCAGGATGGCAATCGCCTCGAGCGCCTGCCCAGTCTGGTTCATCGTCGTGTTGGCAATCGATACCAGGTCCGGATAGCCCACGGCCACCGCCAGCGAAGAATTCTTGGTGAGGTTCAGGTACTGGCTGGTCATGGGTGGGATGATCACCCGTAGCGCCTGGGGCAGCGTCACGAGCCTCAGCCGTTGTCCGGGGCGTAGGCCCAGCGACATGGCCGCCTCACCCTGTCCGCGGTCGACCGCCAGGATGCCGGCGCGTACCACCTCGGCGATGAAGGCCGAGGTGTAGGTGGATAGGCCGATCAGGAGCGCCGTGAACTCAGGCGTGACATTGATGCCGCCCTGAAAATTGAAGCCCGCGAGCTTGGGGTATTCAATGCTGGTGGGCGCGCCCATCAGCGCCCAGGTGAGCGCGGGGAGTCCGGCCATCAGGGCGATCGAGGGCCAGAAAACCGGCAGTGGCTGACCGGTGGCCGCCTGGCGTTTGCGGGCGTAGCGTCGCCAAAACAACATCAGAGCCACTGCGGCCAGGGCAGCCCAGAGCATGGCAGTCCACGCCTCATGCGGCGCCGGCCAGGCGACGCGCAGCCCGCGCTGGTTCAGAAACAGCCATTCGCCCGCTGAGATCGACTGGCGGACCCCGGGCAG
>JBIKTA010000278.1:0-4496 GCA_044348315.1 Burkholderiaceae bacterium
GGGCTCGATGCAGCAGCTCGACGCGGCGACCATGATGAACGCCTTCGGCATCCAATATGGCCAGACCTCGGGGACCATGCAGGCCCACGTGGAGGGCTCGATGCTGCTGGGCCTGCAGGTGGGTTTCAATGGGCGTGCGGGGCTCAACTCAATCGATCTGGCCATGGCTGGCATGAGTGGTCCCCGAGACATCCTGACGGGTCCCTACGGTTACTACAATCTTTTCGAGACTTCGAACGATATTCCCACTTGGTGGGCAAAGCTGGGCAAGACCTGGCAGATCACGCGCCTTTCGCACAAACCTTTCCCGAGCGGTCGACTCACCCATGCGGCGGTCGACGCGCTTCAGCAGGCCCAGGCCGAGCTCGGCTTCCGTGCCGAGGATCTCGTCTCGGCGGAGATTGCCGTGCCGCCTTTGGCTTACAGGCTGGTCGGCCGGCCCGACATCCCCGAGCCCGCGCCCAACTACGCGCGTCTATGCATACCCTACGTAGGTGCGGTGACCCTGATCGATGGCAGTTGTGAGCCTGAGTCCTTTGCGCCCCATCGCCTGGCGGATCCGGCGGTTCATCGGGTGGCCTCGCGCATCCAGGTTCGTCAGGACGACAATCCGGATGTCAATGCCTTGTGGCCGCAGACCTTCCTGCTGCAGCTCGCCGACGGACGGAGCTGGGCGCGGGTGATCGAGACACCAATTGGCCATCCCGAAAACCCGCTGTCGGCCGAGCGGCATCTGGCCAAGTTCCGACGTTGCTGGGCCTTGTCAGGAATGCCCACGAGCCAGGGCGAACAGGTGGTCGCGATGGTCGATGCCCTCGAGTCGGTTGCCGATGTCGCTCAGCTTGCGAGGCTGCTCGCCCGTGCGCCAGCCTGATGGCTGAGCGCTACACTCCCCGCTTCCAAAGTTCGCATCTTGAGGATTGCTGGACATGCCGACCCTGATCGTTGAACGCGATGGTCCGATTGCGACGATTCGCATCTCCAACCCCGCCAAGTACAACGCGATGACCCTGTCGATGTGGCAGGCCTTGCCCCTCGAGTTGCAGGCGCTCGATGCCGACCCCGCGATCCGGGTGATCGTTCTGGAGGGTGATGGCGGCAAGGCCTTCGTTTCCGGTGCCGACATTTCCGAGCTTGAGCGTCACGGATCCGATGCCCACAGCCAGGCGCGGTTCAATCAGTCGATCGAAGAGGCCTACCTCTCACCGACGCGGTGTTCGAAACCGGTCGTCGCCAAGATCCGGGGCATCTGCATGGGCGGCGGCCTGGGCCTTGCCGCCGCCTGCGACATGCGCATCTGCACGAACGAGTCCCGTTTCCGCATGCCGGCTGCTCGATTGGGCGTCGGTTATACCGCGATCGGGGTGCGCCGTTTCATGCAGGTCATCGGTCTGCAGCACACGGTTGATCTGTTCATGTCGGCTCGAATCGTCAATGCCGCGCAGGCGCTTGCGATGGGGTTTGTCGCCCGGGTATGCGAGCCCGACGAGCTCGATGCCGTGGTGAAGGACTGGTGCCAGAGCGTTGCGGCCAATGCCCCGCTCACCCTGCGCGCGCTCAAGCTCACCGTCAATGATTGGCTCAGGGACCCCGCGACGCACGTCTCGGACGAGGTCGAGGCGGCCATCCAGCAGTGTTTCGACAGCGAGGATTATCGAGAGGGCGCGCGCGCTTTCATGGAAAAGCGACCTGCCCGGTTCCAGGGCCGCTGAAGGTGATGGACGATGCCGGTCAGACGGTAGGTATCCGCCCGCACATTGTCGAGCGGGTGCTTGCCCGCCGCGGTCGTCTCCACTGGTTCGATCGCCTCGATCCCGAGCGCACCGCCCTGCTGATCATCGACATGCAGGAGACCTTCTGCCAGCCTGGGGCGCCTGCCGAGGTACCCGAGGCGCGATCGATCGTTGCGCCGATCAACGATCTGAGTGCGCGCCTTCGAGCTCGGGGCGTGCCTGTCATCTGGGTGGTCCATGCCAACACCTCCCAGAGTGGGCAGAGCGACTGGCGACTCTTCTTCGACCATGTGGTGGCCGATCAGGTGCGGGCGCGGACAATGGACAGTCTCCAGCCGGGCCGGCAGCAGATCTGGCATGAGCTGCAGACCGGGCCGGATGATCTGTTCGTGGTCAAGAATCGGTACAGCGCGCTCATAGCGGGTGCATCGCCGCTTGAGCGGGTGCTGCGCAGTCGTGGACTCGACACCGTGCTGATTGCGGGCACGAAGACCAATGTCTGCTGCGAGTCGACGGCTCGCGACGCGATGATGCTCGACTTCCGTGTGGTGATGGTCGCGGATTGCTGCGCGGCTTTATCTGAGGATGAGCATCGCGGCGCCCTGGAGAACGTGATCCAGCAATTCGGAGACGTGCTGACCGGCGCTCAGGTGATCGAGCGGCTCGATGCTGGCGCAATGGCATCCGGATGAGGTCCGGCTGGTTGATAATCTATGCTTTGGCAGCTACGTCGCACATTGCGTGAGTGCTCAGCCTCTGACAGGAGCCAGCGATGATACGGGTCGTGTTCAATCAGAAGGGTGGGGTGGGCAAGTCCACGATCGCCTGTAATCTGGCTGCGGTCGGCGCGAGCCGCTCTGCGCGTACGCTTCTGGTCGATCTCGATTCGCAAGCGAGCAGCACCCGGTATCTGCTGGGCTCAAGTGCCACCGACGCTCTGGACGAACTGAGCGGCACAGCCGGTTTTTTTGATCAGTCCCTCAAATTCACCTTGAAGGACGGGGCCGAGGAGTTCATTCTGTCCACGCCCTTCGAGGGGCTGAGCGTGATGCCTGCGACCCCCCGACTCGACGATCTGTTGGCCAAGCTCGAATCGCGCTACAAGATCTACAAGTTGCGCAAGGGCCTCGAGGCGCTCTCGGACCAGTTTGACGAGATCTGGATCGATACGCCTCCGGCGCTCAATTTTTATACCCGCAGTGCGTTGATCGCAGCCGACGGCTGTCTGATTCCGTTCGATTGCGACGAGTTTTCCAGACGCGCGCTCTACGCGCTCGTTCGCGAAGTCGAGGATCTTCGCGCCGATCACAATCCTGATCTGAGGATTTTGGGTGTCATTGTCAACCAGTTTCAGGCGCGCGCGCGCCTGCCGGGCGAATTGGTACAGGAACTGATCGACGAAGGTCTGCCGGTATTGGAGCCCTACCTGGGCTCGACCGTCAAGGTGCGCGAGTCGCACCAGCGGGCCCTGCCTTTGATTCATCTTGAAGCCTCTCACAAGCTCGCCCAGGAGTTTGTCGCGCTGTACGACGCGATCGGTGCGCTGAATGCTGGCTCAGAGGGGGGGTCGCATTGACCCGTTCGCCACGGCGCCAGAAAACCGCCTGACCCATTGGTTTTGTGTGTTCCCAGGTCCTGGGGCGCGTATTACAGTGTATGTACCCTGTAACACATGGGGCGGCCCGGTCGTGAAGAGGGCACGCGCGAGTTGGTGGTCCATAAAAATCACATCCTGCTCTATGACGCGACCGCCGACTTCGTGCGAGTGCTGCGTGTCCTTCATGCCGCTCGACGGTGTCCCACATCGCCTGACTCTCCCAATTGAGTCTCTGCGTACCCTTGCGGTGCTCGCCTCCCGCATGCCTTGGCAAGAAATCGAGGCCTCACCGGCCCATCCGCTCTCCCGGCAGTTTCGCCGCATGAGAAGGCGGATCATCCGCCAGCGCATGATTCTGGCAAGGTTCGCCCGGCGATCGGTTGCGGCCCCGGCCGCTCAAGATCCAGCAACCCGCCGTCGACAACCCTCGAGAAGGACGCCCCCAGCAGTGCGAATCCCAAGGCGCTTCGTGCTCGCCTCTCTGAGGGACACAGAGAGGATTCAACCGCGCGGTTGGTGCGCGACCCCCATCAAGCGAGAGGCGGACGGGTCGGCGGGCGGCCGCTGAACGTATCGAGCAGTTTGTCGTGGCCGGGTAACCAGCGCGTAGCGTCTCGGGACGGTCGTGCGCGCGGCCGCCGGGCGTGCCCCGTAGTGCAGCGACGAGGGCTTGCGGTTCGACCTGGGAGGGCGCAGGCGGACGGGTCGGCGGGCGAATGGGGTTTTGAGCCCGGCCGGGCCTGTCCGTCGAAAGCCCGACCGCTCGAGATCCAGCGGCCGCTCGTCCACACTCCTGAAGGAGAACGCCCCCAGCAGTGCGAATCCCAAGGCGCTTCGTGCTCGCCTCTCGGAGGGACACAGAGAGGATTCAACCGCGCGGTTGGTGCGCGACCCCCATCAAGCGAGAGGCGGACGGGTCGGCGGGCGGCCGCTGAACGTATCGAGCATTTTGTCGAGGCCGGGTAACCAGCACGTAGCGTCTCGGGACGGTCGTGCGCGCGGCCGCCGGGCGTGCCCCGCAGTGCAGCGACGAGGGCTTGCGGTTCGACCTGGGAGGGCGCAGGCGGACGGGTCGGCGGGCGAATGGGGTTTTGAGCCCGGCCGGGCCTGTCCGTCGAAAGCCCGACCGCTCGAGATCCAGCAACCCTCCGTCGATAAACCTCGAG
>JBIKTA010000277.1:0-4496 GCA_044348315.1 Burkholderiaceae bacterium
AAATTTGCCCGTTACACCGTGATGACCGCCGCGCTGCTGTGGGTGCCCAACGATTGGTGGCGTTGGCTGCTCTCGCTCGTTGGGCTCTCGGGCCTTGCGGGTCCCGTGTTGGATTGACCTTCGTGGTCGTGCAGCCATTGGGGGACGGCTAAACTGTCGTCCCGAAGTTATCGATTGAGCCAGCGAGCCGATGAACGCTCCGATTCCCCTGGACCTGGTCGCGCCGCAGGCTGAAGCGGCGCGGCTTCGCGAGATCCCCTACAACTACACCTCGTTCTCCGACCGGGAGATCGTGATTCGTCTGCTGGGCGAGTCTTCCTGGTCGATCGTCGAAGAGCTGCGTGCCGAGCGCCGCACTGGTCGCTCGGCGAGGATGCTCTACGAGGTGCTGGGCGACATCTGGGTCGTGCAGCGCAATCCCTATCTTCAGGACGATCTGATCGATAACCGCAAGCGTCGGTCGATGCTGATCGAGGCGCTCGACCATCGTCTTCGCGAAGTCGAACGACGTCGCACGGGCGGCACCGAGGGCGTCGAGCCGGACGCTGCAGCCGGGTCGGTTGTGGCTCGAGCCGACAAGGTGGCACGTCTGCTGGAGACGGCCCGCGAGGCGGTGCGACGATTCGAGCAGGCCTTCGATCTGGCGGCGAGCCTGAGGACTCAGACACTTCGGCGCCTGGCGCGCCACACCGCCCGCGACAACATCCGGTTTGATGCGCTGTCGCGTGTTTCTCATGTGACCGATGCGACCGACTGGCGCGTCGAGTACCCGTTTGTGGTGCTGACGCCTGACAGCGAGGCGGAGATCGCCGGACTGGTTCAGGGCTGCATCGAACTCGGCCTCACGATCATCCCGCGCGGCGGCGGAACGGGCTACACCGGGGGCGCGGTCCCTCTCACCCCATTGTCTGCGGTGATCAACACCGAAAAACTAGAGGCGCTGGGGTCGGTCGAGCGCGTGGCGCTGCCCGGCCTGGCCGACCCGGTTGCGACCATCGTCTCAGAAGCCGGTGTGGTCACGCGCAGGGTCACCGAAGCGGCCGAGCAGGCCGGGCTCGTGTTTGCCGTTGACCCCACTTCGCTCGATGCGTCCTGCATTGGCGGCAACATTGCGATGAATGCCGGCGGCAAGAAAGCCGTATTGTGGGGAACCGCACTCGATAACCTTGCCTGGTGGAGGATGGTCGATCCCGACGGCAATTGGCTCGAGGTCACCCGGGTCGGCCATAACCTGGGCAAGATTCACGATGCCGCAAACGCGGTCTTTGATCTTTGCTGGTACGGGCCGGGTCAATTGGGTCGCGACGGACAGATGCGCGGCAGTCCGATCCGCCAACAGCGCCTGGATATTGCGGGCTCGCGTTTTCGCAAGGCGGGCCTTGGGAAGGATGTGACCGACAAATTTCTCGCGGGCCTGCCCGGCATCCAGAAGGAGGGTTGTGACGGTCTGATCACTTCGGCGCGCTGGGTACTGCACCGGATGCCGCCGCATGTGCGCACCGTCTGTCTGGAATTTTTCGGTCAGGCCAAGGATGCCGTACCTTCGATCGTCGAGATCAAGGCCTGGCTCGATGCCCGTCCCCACGGTGCGATTCTTGCGGGCCTCGAGCATCTGGATGAACGCTACCTCCGCGCGGTCGGTTATTCGACCAAGTCGCGACGTGGGGGGCTGCCCAAGATGGTCCTGATCGGCGACATCGTGGGCGATGACGATGAGGGCGTGGCGCGTGCCGCCTCCGAGGTGGTGCGTCTGGCCAACGCGCGCTCGGGCGAGGGCTTTGTGGCCGTGTCCCCCGAATCGCGCAAGCTCTTCTGGCTCGATCGCGCACGCACGGCTGCGATCGCGCGCCACACCAATGCGTTCAAGATCAATGAAGACGTGGTAATTCCGCTCGAGCGGATGGGCGAGTACACCGACAGCATTGAGCACATCAACATCGAATTGTCGATCCGCAACAAGCTGGATCTGGTCGAGGCGCTCGTGAAGTTGATCGAGGGGCCGCTGCCCGCAGGCCTCGACGAGGACGTCTCGCCCGCTGGCGCCTCGGCCGCCGATCTCGTCGAGGAGCGTCGGGCGCGCGCCCTCGCGGTCCTTGAATCAGTCGGAGCCCGCTGGCGCTGGCTCCTGCAGTCCATGGATCGGCCACTTTCGGGCTTGCGCGCTGCGCTTGAGCCGCTGGGGCTCGCGCACCTGAGCGCAGCCTTCGATCAGCGTCTGGCCGAGTTCCCCGAGTCGACCCTCTTCCACCTGTTGCAGGATCGAACCATCCGGGTGTCCTGGAAGCTCGAACTGCGCGATCGCCTGGAGGGTATCTTCTCTGGCAAGACCTTCGCGCCGGTGTTCGAATCGATCGTCGCCACGCACACCAAGCTGCTCCGCAGTCGCGTGTTCGTGGCACTCCACATGCATGCCGGAGACGGCAATGTGCACACCAATATCCCCGTCAATTCCGACGATTACGGCATGCTCAAGCAGGCCGAGGGGGCGGTTGAGCGGATCATGGCGCTTGCACGATCGCTGGGCGGCGTGATTTCGGGTGAGCACGGGATCGGCATCACCAAGCTGCAGTTCCTGAAACCGGAGGAAACGGCCGAGTTTCGCCAGTGGAAACGCCAGATCGACCCCGAGGGGCGCTTCAACAAGGGCAAATTGTTGGACGATCCCGAGTTCCCCGGAGATCTCCGCAACGCCTACACGCCGAGCTTTGGCCTGATGGGGGCCGAGTCGCTGATCCTGCACGAATCGGACATTGGTACGATCGCCGACTCGATGAAGAATTGCCTGCGCTGCGGCAAGTGCAAGCCCGTTTGCGCGACCCACGTGCCGCGGGCCAATCTGCTCTATTCGCCGCGCAACAAGATTCTCGCGACCTCGCTGCTGATCGAAGCCTTTCTCTATGAGGAGCAGACGCGTCGGGGCGTGTCGGTGCGGCACTGGGACGAGTTCTCCGACGTGGCCGATCACTGCACGGTGTGCCACAAGTGTGAGTCGCCCTGCCCGGTGGACATCGATTTCGGCGATGTGTCGATGAACATGCGCAATCTGCTGCGCAAGATGGGCAAGAAGAAATTCAACCCTGGCAATGCCGCGGCGATGTTCTTCCTGAATGCGACGGACCCCGACACGATCAAGGCCACACGCGCCGCGATGGTGGGCGTCGGCTACCGTGTTCAGCGACTGGCGAGCGACCTGCTGTCAAAGTTTGCGCGGCGGCAAAATGAGCGACCGCCCGCAACCGTCGGCAAGGCGCCGATGCGCGAGCAGGTGATCCACTTCGTCAACCGCAAGATGCCCGGCAATTTGCCGAAGAAAACCGCTCGGGCGCTGCTTGACATCGAGGACAGCCGCTATGTGCCGATCATCCGCGATCCTGCCCGCGTAAGCGCCGATGCCGAGGCGGTGTTCTATTTCCCGGGCTGTGGATCGGAGCGCCTGTTTTCCCAGGTCGGGCTCGCCACGCAGGCGATGCTCTGGCATGTTGGCGTGCAGACCGTGCTGCCGCCAGGCTATCTCTGCTGTGGCTATCCGCAGCGGGGCTCGGGGCAGTTCGACAAGGCCGACAAGATCATCACCGACAACCGCGTGCTGTTTCATCGTGTGGCCAACACCCTGAACTATCTCGACATCCGTACGGTCGTCGTGTCGTGCGGGACCTGTTATGACCAGTTGCAGGGCTACGAGTTCGACAAGATCTTCCCGGGCTGCCGGATCATCGACATTCACGAATACCTGCTCGAAAAAGGTCTGAAGCTCGAGCAGGTGACGGGCATGAGGTACATGTATCACGACCCCTGCCACAGCCCGATGAAGACCTATCAGCCGATGAAGGTGGTCAATACTCTGATCAACGAGGAGTTGAACGGCCGTGTTGAGCGCAATGACCGCTGTTGCGGCGAATCGGGCACGCTTGCGGTCACGCGCCCTGACATTTCGACGCAGGTGCGATTCCGCAAGGCCGAGGAGTTGAAGAAAGGCGTGGCGGCGCTCAACGCTCGCGCGGCGACCCGATCGACCGCGGCCGCCGAGTCCGTGATTGCCGCGCCGCCCTCATCGGTGAAGCCACTGGCTGACGGTGCCGACGCGCCGGTGCGCATTCTCACCTCCTGCCCGTCGTGCCTGCAGGGCCTGTCTCGCTATCAGGACGATACGGGCGTGGACGCCGATTACATCGTGGTCGAGATTGCCCGAAACCTGCTCGGCGAAAACTGGTTGCCCGAATATGTCCGCCGCGCGAATGAGGGCGGCATCGAGCGGGTCCTGGTCTGACAGGCCCCGAATCGAATGACGATCGGGGCGCGCTTTGATCTGAGCGGCCGCGTGGCGGTCGTGACCGGCGGCAATGGCGGGATCGGTTTGGCGATGGCCCGCGGCCTGCTGGAGGCGGGCGCACGGGTGGCCATTTGGGGTAGCAAGGCCGACAAGACCGCGGCCGCGCGGGATCGATTGATTGCCGAGACGGGGGGCGAGGTGCTGGCCTTCTCGTGCGATGTCGGGG
>JBIKTA010000279.1:0-4480 GCA_044348315.1 Burkholderiaceae bacterium
ATGGAGGGCGACGCTGCGAAAGAGGCGCGCGAGGTGCTGGGCCGCTGAAAGATCTCCCCCTCGCATGTCAATCCGGCGCGGGCAGAGCGCCCAGTCACTCACCCATCAGACTGGCCGCCACATCGAAGAGCCGCGCCTCGGCAAAAGGCCGCCCGATCAGTTGGGCCGAAACCGGCATCCCGTTGCGATCCATACCGACCGGGATCACCAGCACCGGCAAACCGAGATAGCTGAAGGGTCGGGTCAGGCGCGTGAGCTGAGGCACGACCGTGAAGACGCTGCTGCCGGACTCCATGTCGGCTTCACTCCGGAGCGGCACAGGCACCGGCATCGCGGGAAAAAGCAGCACGTCACTGCGAGCAAAGGCGCGCTCGACAAAATCGGCCATCAGGCGTGCGCGCAGACCGATCGCCTCGAGGTAGCGCACGGCAGAAAGGTGAAAGCCCGGCTCGGTCCGTGAATAAACCGCCTTGGAATAAAGCTCAGGCGTCGCCTGCATCCATCGTCCGTGAAGCGTCGCGGCCTCGACCTTCGCAATGATGTCGCCCATCGCGTAGAGGGTTGCGAGATCGATGTCATCGACAACGTCCAGGGCACCGAACAACCCTGATGCTCCGTCAAGGAACGCCCGAAAGGCCTGATCGATATCCGGCTCGAGCTGGCCCCAGGCGTTCAGGACGCCGAGTCGGTGCGGCGCGCTTTCGACTCCGGATCGGGCCGCCTGTGCGGAATCGACCGAAGGCGAATAGGAACCGAAGGACCCCGACCCGCCACCGACCTCCGGCTGAACAAGACTCGAAGGGTCGCGGGGATCGGGCCCGGCGATGGCCTCGAAGACGATCCTGCAGTCCTCGACGGTGCGCGCGAGCGGTCCGGCGCAGTCGAGGGTGAACGCTCTGGGGACGCACCCGGCGCGACTGACCCGGCCATAGGTGGGCTTGAGTGCGACCAGTCCGTTGACCGCGCCCGGGATACGGATCGAACCGCCGGTATCGGAACCGAGCGACGCACAGACCGCACCCAACCCGACGGCAGCGCCCGAGCCGCTCGACGAGCCGCCACTGATCCGCGCTGGATCGATGGCATTGCCACAATCGCCGAAATGCGGATTGTGGCCTGTTGGCCCCGCCACCATCTCATTGAGGTTCAGGACACCGATATCGACCGCGCCTGCGGCCTCGAGCCGCTCGATGACGGTTGCCGCGCGCTCCGGGATCGGCAGATTCGTCGCGCGACTGCCCACCGTCGGCGCACGCCCGATCTGCTCGAAGCAGTCCTTGTGGGCGAGCGGAATGCCGTGCAGCACGCCCCGGTCGTGCCCGGCTGAAAGCTCATCCTCGAGCAACCGCGCCCGAGCCCGCGCCTGCTCGGCACGAATCTCGATGAAGGCGTGATGCGTGGGCTGGGTCTCGAGGGCGCGGGCGATGGCGGCCTCGGTCAGGTCGATGATCCTGATCTCGCCCGAGCGGATTTGACGGGCGAGTTCGACGATGCTCCGGCCGGGCAGAGCCTGATCGGCCGGCAAACGGGGGAGCGCACCGATCGCGCGCCGCGTCTGTGCCTCCTGAGCAGGCTGGCCGGACGAGTGCGCTGATCGAGCGGGCTGGTCCGTACCCGCAGGCCACCAGCGATCAGCCAGCTCGACCATCCTCTGCGGATAGTCAGCCGGCTGATCCCAGGGGGTCCCCATCGAACGCCCGGCCGCCATTGCCGCTGCATTGAGCCGTCCGACCTCAGCATCGATCGCCGCATCGTCGCTGCGCGAAACAACGCCGTGATCCTGCAACAAGCGCACGGACGGCTTGCTTCGATCACTCATGACAGGCCCCTCGCGATCCGAAGACCCCGACAGCGCTCATGACCGCCCCCCACGCTCCGAGCGTGCCGGCCGTTCTCATCAGCGATCTTCCCGCGCACCGAAAGCCCCGGCCGCGCGCAAAGCCTCGATGCGCGCCTCGTCATAGCCCTGCTCGCGCAGCACCTCCTCGCTGTGCTCACCAAACCCGGGCGAGGGTCTCGCCTGGGATCCGCCTGGCTGCAGCACGTTGGCGAGCGCTCGATACCGGCCCGCCGCGCCTTCGAAATCGCCGATGAATCCCTGCGCCAGCACCTGCGGAAAGTCGAACATGTCCTCAACTGCACGCACCCTCGCAGAGGGCACCTGCTGACCGAACAAGCGCTCCCATTCGTCGGCCGTACGGGCTGCGAGCGCCGCCCGCAGTCGCCCGATGAGATAGTCCGCATTCTCCGCACGCTTCCTGACGGTGTCGAACCGCGCATCCTCTGCGAGATCCTCCAGCCCGGTGAGCGTGCACAAGGCCTTCCAGAAATGCGGCGTGTTGGCCGAGATGTAGAGGTGCCCACTCGCAGTCGGATGAATGCCGGTGATGCCCCCGGATCGCATGTCCCGGGCGATCTCGCGCGGTTCGCCTTCCGCCCAGACCAGTCGCGCCGATTGCATCGCGAGCGCCGCCTGCATCAGCGAGACCGACAGGCGTTTCCCCTGCCCGGTGCGCGCACGTTCGACGAGCGCCGCGCTGACAGACAGCGCCAGCATCGCCGCGCCGTAGTAGTCCACGGCCGAACCGTAGACCAGTTCGGGGGCGGCAAGCGTGCCCTGGTTGGCGGCAATCCCGGTCATCGACTGAAGCACCTGATCGTAGCCGGCATTGTCCTTGAGCGGACCCGCCTCACCATAACCCGTCAGCCCGCAGTAGATGAGCCTTGGGTTGATCGCCTGCAGTTGCTCCCAGGCGATCCCCAGCCTCGCCGGCACCGAGGGCCGGAAGTTGTGTACGAACACATCGGCACGTCGAACCAGGTCGATCAAGGCCTCGCGCGCGGGCTCGAGCTTCAAGTCCAGCACGATCCCACGCTTGCCGCGATTGACGCCGACAAAGGCCCGGCTGTGACCCGTCATCGTCGACGGATACTTGCGCAGGTTGTCGCCCTCGGGCGGCTCGACCTTGACCACATCCGCGCCCAGGTCGGCCAGCATCGCGCAGCCATACGGACCGGCCAGATACGCGCTCAGGTCCAGCACACGAATGCCAGCGAGCGGACCCGCCGGCACGTACATCCCAGAACCGGAATCACTCATCACTTCTCGGGCCTCAGCTTGGCGTCGTCAACAGTCTTGCGCCAGCGGGCGATATCGCCGACCAGCAATTGATGCAACTGCTGCGGCGTGGAATGGTCAGCGCCCGCGCCGTAGCGGTTGAGGAACTTACGGAACTCGGCATCCTTGAGGAATTCACCGACCAGACCATTGATACGGGCAGTGACCGCTTCGGGCATGCCAGCCGGACCGAAAAGCCCCCACCAGACGTCGACCACGTAATCGATACCCGCCTCGCGCACCGTTGGGGTGTTGGGCAGGTCCGCATTGCGCTGCGCCGAGGACACCGCCAGCATCGGCAGCTGCTCAGCCACTGTGCCCTTGATCGAGGCGACGGTCGTGATCACCATGTCGAGGCGTCCACCGACCAGATCGAGCTGCGCCGGCGCGATGCCCTTGTAGTTGATGCCGGTCATCTTGATGCCGGCTGCGAGGTTGAAGAGCTCGGTCGCAAGCTGCACGCTGTCGCCAAACCCTGCGCTGCCGTAGTTCATCTTGCCGGGATTGGCCTTGGCATAGGCCACCATCTCCTGGATCGACTTGGCAGGAAAATCCTTCCGCATCATGAACACAAAGGGCGCAGACGCCACCCGCGAAATGCTGGTGAACGCCTTGGTCGCGTCATAAGGCGTTTCCTGCACGGCAGCCGTCGTCGAGATCGAGCTCGACACGAAGAGCAGCGTATGGCCGTCTGGCGCAGAGCGCGCGACGTGATTGGCGCCCACGACCGAGCCCGCACCGGCCCGATTCTCGACCACCACATTCTGGCCCAGGGCCGCCGCGAATTTGGGCGCCATCTGACGCGCGATCACGTCGTTGCTGCCGCCGGGCGCGAAGGGTACGACAATGGTCACCGTGCGCGTGGGCCAGGTCTGCGCAAACGAAGCGGCTGCCGGCAGGGCAGCGGCGAGCGCAGCCGCAGCCATCAGGGATCTTCTCTTCATCGTTGTCATGACATCCATCCTCCGGTTGAAATCAAACTAAACGGGTGAGCTGGGCACAGACCTCGTCGGTCGACATGACATCAGCGTACTGCCGATCCATATCGAAGAGGCTGATGGCGTGCGAGACGGGGATGCGGTCAAAGACGCATCCCGCCGGCACGATGGTTCGGAAGTTGTACGAGCTCGAGTCGAAGACCGTCGCGCGCACGCAGTTCGAAGTCGAGCCGCCACACACGATCACGGTATCGATGTGCCGATCGACCAGGTAGCCCAGCAGCGGTGTGCCGTGAAAAGCAGAAGGCTTCTTCTTGACGAATACGATCTCGTCTTCACGGCGCTCGAGATCGGGCAGCAGTTCAGCGCCCGGGCTGCCCTCGAGCACCCAGTGCTCGGACTGAAGGAGCGCACGTTTTCGGCC
>JBIKTA010000280.1:0-4470 GCA_044348315.1 Burkholderiaceae bacterium
GGTACCGTTGGTATTGCGCGAGGCGAAGGTCTCTTCCTTGGCCTTGTAGTCCTGAACCTTCTCGGACTTGTTTTTCTCGGCCCAGCTCTTGCTCATGATGTAGAAGGTCACGAAATTATTGAGCAGGGTCGGGTTGGGCTTGTCGAGCACCACATCGACGGCGTGGCTGTCGACCTTGACGATGTCTTTCACACCCGCCACGTAGATCTGCATGGTGCCCTGAGGCTGCTTGATCCGGTTGAACGAGAAGATCACATCGTCAGCGGTGAAGGGCGAGCCGTCCTGAAACTTGACGTCTTTACGCAGGTTGAATCGCCAGTTGGTCGGGGAGGTGTTCTGCCAGCTGGTGGCGAGCGACGGAACGACCTTGTAATTGCGGTCGTAAACCACCAGGCCTTCATAGGCGTGGCCCAGAATGTTGTTGGTGGTCGCGTGGTTTTGCGAGTGGGGGTCGAGGGTGAGCACATCGTTCTGTGCAGCCCACTTGAGTGAGGTCGCCTCGACGGCAGGGGCGGTCGTGATCGCCACAGTGGCCGCAATGCCTAGGGTGAAACTGAGCGCCAGAGGCCGCAGCGCTGACATCAGTCGCGTAATCATGAGATCTCCTTTGATGGATTGGTCTTCCGACGAATCATTCTATTAAAAGCAACGACTGGACTCTACACCCTTGAGCCGGAGAGGGTTTTGGGGCGGCTGTCAGGGCCGTCTCGACCCTCCGCCTCAGCAATCCATCTTCGCGTTCTTCATCTGTGTGCCGAATTGCATCATTGCCTTCTGCATGCGCCCGGTGATGTCCAGGTAGCGTTGCAGCTGCGCGGGGCCAGGCTGATAGCCGCTCGCCTGGAGGGTCTGGGTGTCGCTGTTCATCTGTGTGAGCCGCGGGATCAGGTTGACGTTGATCGAATTCACGTCGGTCAGGCAGAGGGGCGTCTTGGCTGCGACCCGTTCGTAGTCCTTGACCATCGCGTCCAGCGTGTCGAGGGTGCGGTCATAGGCCGCCGAGTTGGCCCATACGAGGGGGGCGTGGGCGAGTGTGAGCGACAGGGCAAGGAGCGAGAGGAGCGTTTTCACGGGATGGGTTCCAAGGATAAGGGAGGTTGCAGCTCGGAAGGGGTATTTTACCGATCACCCACAAAGGGAGCCCTTAGGCTACGACCGGATGCGTTCGGCACCCTGCACTTTGCCGAGATGCGGGTCTCCAGCCATGCCCCTGCCCGCGCCTGCTTTGCTATACTTACGGGTTGGTTCCCAAAGCGTGCAAGACGATTGCGTGCCAATTGGAGCAAACGGGGTGTAGCTTAGCCTGGTAGAGCGCTACGTTCGGGACGTAGAGGCCGGAGGTTCGAATCCTCTCACCCCGACCATCAAGGTCACACATAAGCAAGTCACACACGGGCCCACTGATCTCACAAGGACGGTGGGCTTGGTTGTTTCTGGGTCGGGCCTTTCGGCGTGGACAGGGGGCGCTGGCCCAGGCGCCGTTTGTCTTCCACTTGATCAGACGCCGGTGTAGCGAGGTCTGCGGTTCGCTACTCGCCGTGGGTGCTCATCGAGTGCACCCCTGGATTGAGCGCCAAGTCTCCTTACGCTTAGGCGTTGGCTGGCTAACGGGTCGGGACTGGGCCGATTCTGAACCTACAGGCCAGCGAAGGCTGCCGCGGGCGGCCAGGTCTGCTACACCTGATCCCTTTGCCTGCTTTGCCAATGCACCTGTACGTTTGGCGACGTAGGGTATTAGGCATTCACTTACTGACGGATTCCTCCTGGGCTGTCTGCTCTCGCAACTTCTCGGTCAGCCAAATCTTCATCAGCGACTGGTAGGGCACATCCATTTTGTTCGCCTGTTGGCGAATTCCGTCTAGCAAGCTGTCCGCCAGCCTCAGCGAGATGCTTGTGGTCGATGGTTTGAGGTTCTTGAACGTAGCGACCACCATGTTGGACGGGTCAAAGTATTGAGTCGCGTCATTGTCTTTCGACTCCCAGAATTCACGCTCTTTGGCTTCGGAGCGAAACTTCGGTATTGGTTTCACGTTACGTGCGGACTTGGTCATAGATCAGCCTCTCCTTGCGATGTTGAGCGCGCGCCGAAATCACCCGGATCAATGTTTGGTCTTGGCGGAGTGTAAAGACGACTGCGAGCTCGCGCCCCTGGTTGGTTTTGCCTAGCGCCAGATAGCGAGCCTCATTCTGACTGTGGGCGCTGTCCATGCTGATCAGCAAGGGTTGGTTGAAGAAGACCTCCTCTGCCTCGACCTGACTCACCCCGTGCTTGACCTCGCTCTTGCGGCTGTTGCCCGGATCCCATTCGAACCCAAGGATGCGATCAAAGTTAATCATTGATGTATATTATGAAAACATACAAAAAAGCGCAATGTTAGATGCTGGCGCTCGGTAAAAATTTCTGCGCTTTCGCAAGGGGTAGGTGAAAAAGAGGGTGGCCGTAATGATTTGTCTTCGGGAGGCGGTGAACACGATGTACGACGAAAGTGACTTGATCTTGTCTCCACTACAGCAGACGTATCGCGCTGACGGTAAGAGCGTAAGAATCCAGATCTATCGGATGCCCGATACCGACCGGACGCTGGAGGTCGTTGACGAGTACAACAATTCGACAGTCTGGGATGACCTCTTCGTATCAGACGCAGAAGCGCTGAGGGTGGCGCTGGAAGAGCTCGAAACCGACGGAATAGAGGCCTACATCGGCCTAGCTCCTGGAGAGCGCAGCCACTGAATCGAGGCGCGTTTCCGCAGGTGGTTCAGTGAGCCTGCCGAGGGTAATCAGACGCTGTTGTAGCAAGGTCTGCGGTGTGCTGCTTGAGCGGGCGAGTCAATGGGACGTCCTCTGGAGCGACCGTCGGTCTTCTGTACGCTGACGGTTTGGTTGATTGATGGAAAGGGGCGGGCCGACGCTGAGTCTGCTAGCCAGCGTGGGCCAGGACGAGCGACCAGGTTTGCTACACAGGCTTTCGATCGACTCGTCAACGCAGACTACCCAACTACCAGTGCCCGGGCTTCCTAGCTGTCACTGACCGGTCTAATGGAGCCACCCATGATCGCTTCTAATGGCGCCAGTTAGGGCAGCGATCCGGGCAAATCGGCCCGGCTATCTTGCCCTGTTTTTTCTGCAATCCAAATCACGATTTTTGCCGCTTTCCGGCAACCGGTTTGGGCCCCCCGGTGGGTGCCGACTGCGGGTCGGTCGGCACCCCTCCGATTAGCCCTCTCGGACTGCGCTGACTGCGTCCCTCGAGCACGATGCTGTAGGCGCCGTGCATGAGTCGATCCACTGTCGCCGCACCCAGCATCTTGTTGGTCGAGAAGGCCTCCTGCCACTCCTCGGCCGCGAGATTGCTGGTGATGATCGTCGGCAACTTCTCGTAGCGCGCGGCCACGATTTCGTGGAGATCGTCATCGTGGGGCGTGCCGATCGGCTTGAGCGCGAAGTCGTCGATCACCAACAGCGTCACCTTGCTGAGCATCTTCATGCGTCGCTCGTACACGCCCGACAGGCGAGCGCGATTGAGCGCACCGAAGAGCTGCGACTGGGTGGCGAAGTGCACCTCGTGACCGAGCTTGACCGCCTGGTGGCCGATCGCCTGCGCGAGGTGGCTCTTGCCGGTGCCAACCGGCCCCACGATGTGCACGGGTGCCGCCTCGCCGATGAAGCGACAGGTGAGCACATCGTTGACCAGCGAACGGTTGAGCCCGAGGTTGCGCTCGAAGTCAAACTGCTCGATCGTCTTGGCCGTGTGAAAGGCGGCTCGCCGCAGCCGCGTGGCAAATCGCTGTTGCTCCCTGCGGGCGATCTCATCGCTGAGCAAGAGACTCAGAAAGTCGACCGGTGCCATGTGTTCCTGCAGAGCCTGTCGGTTGCGGGTCTCCAGACTATCGAGCATGCCGGAGAGCCGCAGCGTGCGCAGCATCGAACCGAGTTCGGGAAACGAGTTCATGATGCGGGCCTCCTCAGTTGTGCAGCGGCGCAGCCACAGGGGCCTTCTTGCCGCGATAGAAACGTCCTGCGCCCTGGTAGATGGGACTACTCGGCGGCGTGGGCTCTGGGGCCCGATCCAGGCCCTTCTCGAGCATGATCCTGACCGTGGTGGCCGACACGCGGTCGACCTCACCGATCAGCGCGCAGGCGCCCTCTAGCCGGTCCTTGCCGAACTTCTCTGTGAGCCGCAACAACGACTGCAAGCCGCGCAGCCGATCGAGCACCCGATCACCGAACATCCGGCGAACCAGCGCCAGGCATGCGGGCCCAACTTCTTTGGCCTGCTCCAGGCAATACGCCGGTGTGCGCATCTTCCAGGCTTGTGCCTTGGGCGGCAGGTGATCGTAGTTCGTAAAGCGCTCGCCGCGACGTGTGCCCCGCGGGTGAGCGGCCACGGGCTCCTCGCTCGCAGCGAAGATCATCACCTGGTGGGAGGTCGCACGCAGCCACAGCGTCTCGCCGATCATTCGGTATGGGAC
>JBIKTA010000281.1:0-4458 GCA_044348315.1 Burkholderiaceae bacterium
TCGCGGTCGCGCACATTGAGCTCACGCGCAATGGCGTCCACCTCGCTCGGGGAGAGCGTGCCCGGACCCGTCTTGTGCGAACGCAGATTGAAGAAGAGTTTGCGCTGGGCCTTTGTGGTGGCCACCCGAACCAGACGCCAGTTCTTCAGGATGTACTCGTGAATCTCGGCCTTGATCCAGTGCAGTGCGAAGGACACCAAGCGTACGCCGCGCTCGGGATCGAAGCGCTTGACCGCCTTCATCAGGCCGATGTTGCCTTCCTGGATGAGGTCAGCATGGGGCAGGCCGTAGCCGAGGTACTGGCGGGCAACCGACACCACCAGCCGCAGGTGCGACATGACGAGTTCACGCGCGGCTTCGAGATCTTGGTCTTCCCGGAACCGCCGGGCAAGCTCGCACTCGCGCTCAAGCGACAGCATGGGCAGCCGATTGACCGCTGAGATGTAGGCATCGATATTGCCAACCGGAGGCAGCGCGATCGCGCCGCCAGCGACGCTGCCGGCAACCAGAGCAGTTGTATTCCAAGCGGACATGATGAAGTCCTTTTCGAGGTCGTCAACCCGGGTGGGCTGAGGTTTCTGACTCGACGGTCAGTTGTTCAGAAAAATATTAGCACTCATCGGCGACGAGTGCCAAGCGCTTTGCCTGCTAAGCGCAGGGGCGTTCGTGAGTTGATGCACGGTGTTGGAGTGGGCGTTGGCCGATGCGCCCCGAATCAGGGCGATGTGGCGCCCTCGGGCGGGCTCAGGCCCCCAGCAGCGCGCTTGCGAATTCCTGGGCACTGAAGGCCTGGAGATCGTCCAGACCCTCGCCCACGCCGATGAAATAGACCGGGATCGGACGATCCTGCCGCGAGTACGCGAGCGCCGCGATCGCGCCGCCTTTCGCCGTGCCATCGAGTTTGGTGATGACCAGCCCGGTGAGCGCCAGCGCTTCGTCAAAGGCCTTGACCTGGGCGAGCATGTTCTGTCCGGTGTTGCCGTCGAGCACCAGCAAAATCTCGTGCGGCGCGCCCTCTAGGGCCTTGCCGGTGACCCGCTTGATCTTGCGCAACTCTTCCATCAGATGAAGCTGGGTGGGCAGCCGACCGGCGGTGTCGATGATGACCACGCCCGTGCCCCGTGCCCGCCCTGCACTCACGGCGTCAAACGCGACCGCTGCAGGATCGCCGCCCTGCTGCGCGATCACCTCCACGCCGTTTCGTTCGCCCCAGCGCGTCAGCTGTTCGCGCGCTGCGGCCCGGAAGGTGTCGCCTGCGGCAAGCAGCACGGTCTTGCCCTCGACCTGGAGGTGCCGGGCGAGCTTGCCGATGGAGGTGGTCTTGCCCGCACCGTTGACGCCGGCAATCATCATCACGAGCGGCTCGGCCCGGTCGATGTCGATTGGGCGTTCGAGTGGCGTGAGCAATTCCGCAATCATGTCGCGAAGCGCGGCGCGGAGCGCTTCCCCTGTCTCGATCCGCTCGCTGCGCGCTTTGCGCCGCAGACGCTCGAGCAGGGCCTCGGTTGTGGCGACGCCCGCATCAGCGGCGAGCAGTGCCGTCTCGAGCTCCTCGTAGAGTGCCTCGTCGACCCGGCTGCCGGTGAAAATTGCCCCGAGTGCGGAGCGGGTCCGCGCGAGGCCCCCCCGCAGCTTTTGAAACCAGGACTGCCGGGGCTCGCCTGCCTGACCAGATGTCGGAGCGTCTGGGGAGCGCGCAGGGTCCGCGACAATCTCCGCATCAGGCGAAACCCGAGTCGCGCCCGATGGGGCGGCCTCACCGACCGGCGCCGGATGAACCGGGTCCCGGGACGTGTCCGCCCGCGCGCCCTCGCCGCCACCGCTGGCGGCGGTAGCCTGATCAGGCTCAGCGGGAACAGGTCTTTTGCGGCGAAGAAATCCGAACATGGCTACACTCAAACAGTCATTCTAACCCGGCCTCCTCCGGTCTCAATCGATGGTCTCCGTGTCATTTCGTCACCTCGCAACGTCTTGTGCCTGCCGGCTGGCGCATGGGTTCCACTGGCCCGCGGGCTTGCTCCTTCTGCTCCTGGCGCTCACGCTGCAGATCCCCGCCTTCGCCGCTCAGACCGTGTACGAGACCCGACTCGAGAACGGTCTCAAGGTATTGATCAAGCCCGATCGCCGAGCGCCCTCGGTGGTGCAGTTGCTCGCTTACCGCGTGGGCTCGGTCGACGAGCACGACGGGATCACCGGTATCTCCCATCTGCTTGAGCACATGATGTTCAAGGGCACGCCAACGGTCGCCTCGGGCGAATTTTCCCGCCGCGTGTCTGCGGCGGGTGGGCGGGACAACGCGTTTACCTCGCGCGATTACACCGGCTATTTTCAGCAAGTGCCGAGTTCGAAGTTGCCGGAAATGATGGCGCTCGAGGCTGATCGGATGAGCCATCTGGTGCTTTCGGAAAAGGAGTTTGCCACCGAGCGCGAGGTGGTGATCGAGGAGCGGCGCCTGCGCACCGAGGACCGCGCCCGTGCCCTGGTGTCTGAGCAGTTGATGGCGGCTGCGTTTGTCGCATCGCCCTATCGCCATCCAATCGTGGGCTGGATGAGCGACTTGAAAACGATGGCACTTGCCGATCTCGAGAGCTGGTACCGCAAGTGGTATTCGCCGGGTAACGCGACGCTGGTGATCGTGGGCGACGTCGACCCCGAAGAGGCGCTCGAATTGGCGCGCCAGCACTATGGCCCCATCCGTGCGAGTTCAATACCCGAACGCAAGTCCAGAATCGAGCCCGCGCAGCGGGGGCCGCGTGAAGCGGTCGTCAGGGCGCCGGCGGAAACACCCTATCTCTTGATGGGGTTCAAGGTGCCTTCGCTTGAGCGCATCGAAGGCGACATTGATCCCTTCGCGCTCGAGATGCTGGCCGCCGTGCTCTCGGGTGATGACAACGCGAGATTGGCGCGCCGGCTCGTGCGGGGCACGCGTGTGGCCGATCAGGCGTTTGCATCCTATGACATGACCGGCCGAGGACCCGCGCTTTTCATGCTGGGCGGTGCGCCCGCCCGGGGCCAGACGGCTGCTGCCCTGAGGACGGCGCTGATCGCACAGATCCGGGAGATCGCCGACCAGGGTGTCGAGCCCGCAGAGCTCGAACGATTGCGTATCCAGTACGTCGCCTCGCGTGTCTTTCAGCGCGACTCGCTGATGGCGCAGGCCATGGAACTGGCCGGCTTCGAGATGGTCGGTCTGGGCTGGCAGGCCGCCGACCGCATGCTCGATCGCATCCGGGAAGTCGAGCCCGAGCAGGTGCGTGAGGTCGCCCGACGCCTGTTTGACGAGGATACGCTCACCGTCGTCACGCTCGACCCCCAGCCGATCGCGCCACGCCGCCCGGCTGCCCGACCCGCGGCTGCGCAGCCGAACGCTCGGCATTGACCCATGAATGAAACGATTGCGACCATGAGCTCTCCTGCCTCGCCCCGGATCAGTCCAAGCCCGCGCGGTGCGGCGGATCGCGCGCCCCTGCCCTGGCGCTTCCTCGCGCTGCTGCTGATGGTCATGTTGGCTGGAATTCGGCCCGCGCAGGCTGTGTTGCCGATCGAGCAATGGACGACGCGCCAGGGCGCGCGCGTGCTTTTCGTGCGTGCCGATGCCATTCCGATGCTCGATGTGGCGGTCCACTTCGACGCGGGCGGTCGCCATGCAAGCCCTGACCGGGCGGGGCTTGCCTCGCTCACCGCGGCGCTTCTCGACAGCGGTGCGGGAGCGCTCGATGAGGATGCGTTTGCCGAGCGTTTTGCCCGCACCGGCGCGCAGCGCTCGGCGAGTGCGGGCGCAGACGGCACTACGGTGACCCTTCGCACGCTGGTGTCTGAGCGCGAACTCGGCGAGGCGGTTCGCCTCACCGCGAGCATGATCGGATCCCCGTCCTTTCCTCAGGCCGCGCTGGTTCGAGAAAAGGACCGACTCGTAGCGCGTCTTCGCGAATCGGCCACCCAGCCGGCTGCGATCGCCCAGCGACGCTTCGACGAACTGCTCTTCGCAGGTCACCCCTATGGGCGCAGCGCGACCGTCGAGACAGTGAGCGCAATTGAAGCCGAAGATCTTCGGGCCTTTCATGCGCGCAACTATGCTGCGTCGCGCGCAGTGATCGCGATGATCGGGGCGGTGACGCGCGAGCGCGCCGAAGCGATCGCCGAGACCCTCCTGGGCGACCTCGGTCGCGGGCCGTCTGCGCCGCAACCCGGGACCTCCGAGGTGGCGCTCGGGGCGTCCGCGCCGCCACCCGAGGCTTTGCCACCGGCCCCGGCGCCGCAGGTGCTGCGCATTGCCCACCCAGCCTCGCAGAGCCACCTGCTGCTGGGCTTGAGGGGGGTCGCCTACGACGATCCCGACCTCCTGGCCCTGCAATGGGCCAACCATGTGCTCGGCGGAGGTGGCTTCACTTCAAGGCTTTACGCCGAGGTCCGCGAGAAACGGGGACTCGCCTACAGCGTGTATTCGTATTTCGCGCC
>JBIKTA010000282.1:0-4449 GCA_044348315.1 Burkholderiaceae bacterium
CGAGGACGCGATCAAGGCGGCGGTGGCGGATTACCGGGCCAAGCACGACGCGGTCGGTGTGGCCGAAGCGGCTGCGTCCGAAGCGCGTGCCGCCTGACGTATCATGGCTGTCACGCTGACTGAGGCGGCTGCCCGGCACGTCTCCCGCTACATCGCCCGGCGCGGAAAGGGTGTGGGGGTGAGACTCGGGGTCAGGACGACGGGTTGCTCGGGTCTCGCCTACAAGCTCGAATACGCCGACCAAGCGGCCCCCGAAGACCTGCTTTTCCAGAGCTACGGTGTGACCGTCCTCGTCGATCCCAAGAGCCTCGCCTATCTCGACGGCACCGAACTCGATTTCGTCCGTGAGGGGCTCAACGAAGGCTTCAAATTCAACAACCCCAACGTCAAGGGCGAGTGCGGCTGCGGCGAGTCGTTTCAGGTTTGAGAAGCCGAGGTTTCGAGCGGCATTGGCGCTCTGTGTGCTCCCGGCCATTCGCGACCCCAGCTTTCTTGTGATGGCTTGATTCGTCGGAGCCCTGTGCTCCGACTTTTCTTTAAAACAGCGCCGATGCAACTGCTCCGCAAGAACTACTTCGAATTGATGGCGTTGCCCGCGTCGTTTCGGATCGATCTCTCCGCTCTGGAGACCGCTTATCGCGAGCTGCAATCGACGGTGCATCCGGATCGTTTCGTCAACCAACCGCCGGCCGAACGCCGGTTTGCGATGCAGGCTGCGACGCTGGCCAACGAAGCCTGGCGATGCCTGCGCGATCCCGTCCAGCGTGCGGTGTATCTGCTGCGTCTGAACGGTTTCGAGGTGGACGAGACGTCGCGAAGCGGCTTCGATCCCGGCTTTCTCATGCAGCAGATGGAATGGCGCGAGACGCTCGAATCCTTGCCTGAGGCGGCTGACCCGGGCCGCGATCGCGATGCGCTGGCCCTTGAGGTTCGGGTAACCCGTGATGATCTGCTCGCCCAGCTCGAACGTCTGATCGACGTTGACGGGCGCCATGACCTTGCGGCCGCGCCCGTGCGCCAACTGATGTTCATCGAACGATTCCTTGATCAGATCGATGCGCAGGCCGATGAGTCCATTTGAGGCCCTTTTCCGGATACCCTGACCATGGCGCTGCTCCAGATTTCCGAGCCCGGGATGTCGCCCGAGCCTCATCAACGTCGTCTCGCAGTAGGTATTGATCTCGGCACGACAAATTCCCTGGTGGCCACGGTCCGTTCGAGCGTGCCGGAGGTGATCGAGGACGAACAGCGTCACGCCTTGCTCCCTTCTGTCGTGTCGTATGACGCAAGCGGCGTGGTGGCGGTCGGGCATGAGGCGCTTGCCCGTGCCGTTTCGGATCCGGTCAACACCATCGTGTCGGTCAAGCGCTTCATGGGGCGTGGCATCGATGATGCGAGGCGGCAGCAGACGCCCTATGAGTTCGTGGACGCTCCGGGCATGGTCCGGTTGCGAACACTCGCGGGTGACAAGAGTCCGGTCGAGGTTTCGGCGGAGATTCTTGGCGTCCTGAGGGAACGCGCCGAGCGCTCGCTCGGTGATGAGCTTTATGGGGCGGTGATCACCGTCCCAGCCTACTTCGATGATGCGCAGCGGCAGGCGACCAAGGACGCTGCACGCCTGGCGGGCATCGAGGTGCTGCGGCTGCTCAATGAGCCGACCGCGGCCGCGATTGCCTACGGGCTCGATTCCGGGGCCGAGGGCGATATCGTGATTTTCGATCTCGGTGGCGGGACCTTCGATGTCTCGGTCCTGCGCTTGTCCCGTGGGGTGTTCGAGGTGATCGCGACGGGTGGTGATTCAGCGCTCGGCGGGGACGACTTCGATCTCCGAATCGTCGAATGGGCTTTGAAGGAGACGGGGCTCGCGCAAGCCGATGCGGCGCGTCCGATCGAGGCAGCGATTGCGAGCGGTACGCTCTCCGCGGGAGATTTGCGCGCGATGCTGGTCGAGGCCCGCCGTGCCAAGGAGGCCTTGTCCACGCAGAGTCTCGCCACCTTCGCGGTTCGGCTGTCGGGGTCGTCTCTGGTGCGGCTGCCCTTGTCGGCCGACCGATTCGAGACCCTGACCCGAGACCTCGTACAGCGGACTGTGCAGGTGCTCAAGCGGACGCTCCGCGATGCACGACTGGCTGCGTCCGATGCGCACGCTGTGGTTCTGGTGGGGGGCGCGACCCGGATGCCAGCGATCAGGCGCGCGGTCGCTGATCTCTTTGGGCGGGCACCCTTGACTGATATCGACCCCGATCGCGTGGTGGCCATCGGTGCGGCGATGCAGGCCCATCTACTTGCCGGCAATCGGCCTGATGGGGAAGACTGGCTGTTGCTCGATGTGATTCCGCTTTCGCTGGGACTCGAGACGATGGGCGGTCTGGTCGAACGGATCATCCCGCGCAACTCGACGATTCCGGTCGCACGGGCGCAGGAGTTCACGACCTTTCGAGATGGTCAGACAGCGCTCGCCATTCATGTGGTGCAGGGCGAACGCGACCTTGTCAGCGATTGTCGCTCGCTTGCCCGTTTCGAATTGCGCGGCATTCCGCCGATGAGCGCGGGCGCGGCCCGTATTCGGGTGAGCTTCCAAGTCGACGCCGACGGCTTGCTGTTTGTGACCGCTTCAGAGCTCTCGAGCGGGGTGGTCGCGTCGATCGACGTGAGACCGTCTTATGGATTGAGCGACGATGAGATCGCCCAGATGCTGCAATCTTCGTTCGCTGCGGCGGGCGAGGATAGCAGGCTGCGCGCGCTTCGCGAGCAGCAGGTCGAGGCGCAGCGACTCATCGAGGCCACGCAGGCTGCCTTGACTCAGGACGGCCAACTGGTTTCCGAGCACGAGCACGCCGAGATCGTGGCCCTGCTGGCCAAGACGGGGGACGCTGCGGCCTCAGACGATCCCGACGCCATCCGCCACGCCATCGAGGCGCTGGCGCTCGGGACCGAAAATTTTGCTGCGCGCCGCATGGATCAGGCGATTGGACGAGCTTTGTCCGGGCGGCGGATTGATGAATTGGGCCATTGAAGAGGACCTCCAACCATGCCTGTCATTCGAGTTCTGCCTCACGAGTCGCTCTGCCCGCAGGGTCTGTCGTTCGAGGCCCCAGAGGGCACGATGCTGTGCAAGGCCTTGCTCGAGCATGGTGTGGACATCGAGCATGCGTGCGCGATGTCCTGCGCGTGCACCACCTGCCACGTGATCATCCGCGAGGGGGGTGGGTCGCTTGCGTCGGCCACTGAGGAAGAGGATGACATGCTCGACAAGGCTTGGGGTCTGACGGCGCTCTCGCGTCTGTCGTGCCAGGTCCATCTCGCCGCCGCAGATCTCGCTGTCGAGATTCCCAAGTACACGATCAACCTCGCGCGCGAGTGATCTAGCTTGCATCGCCTCGCGTGCCTTCTGTGGAGAGGAAACAGGGATGAAGTGGACGGACGTTCAGACCATCGCGATCGAGCTCACCGAGGCCTATCCCGAGATCGACCCACGACAGGTTCGATTCACAGACCTGCGTCGCTGGGTCATCGAGTTGCCGGGCTTCGACGATGACCCCACCCGCTCGGGCGAGAAAGTGCTCGAGGCGATTCAACAGGCGTGGATCGACGAAGCAGCCTGATTGCGCGCGAGTCTGACCAGGCGCCCGGCCAACCCGGTCGACAGCACCCCGAGCACCAGCAGAAACAGTGACGCGCCGGCCGGCCCCAGCCATTCGATCGCCAGACCGAACAGCACCGGCGCGATGGCGCCCATGAAGAGCGTGGGAGCGGCGAGCCGACCCAGCACCTCTCCGTAGCCGGCCGTACCAAATAGCGTGATGGGCAGCGAGCCGCGGATGATCGTCATCAGGCCATTGCTCGCCCCCCAGATCATGACCACCAGGGCGCCCGCGACGGCTGCTTGGCTCGCGGGCACCGCCTGAAGTGAGGCGAAGCCCACAAAGGCAAGAGGCATGAGCAGGAAGATCGGAATGGTGAGCGACAGCGTGGGGATCGAGCGCTGAAGCCGCAGCTCGACGATGCGCGCCAGCACCTGCGCCGGACCCATGAGCGATGCGACGATGATTGCAGCACCCGCCTGCAGGCCCAGGCCCTGGAGCAGGCTGGGCAGGTGGGTCGACAGCCCATAGGAAATGAAGCCGTGTAGCGCGAGGGCGGATGAAAACAGAAGGATTGCGCGTTCCCGCAGTCCGTGTTCCCTGAACAGGGCGCTGTCGGTACTCGAGCCGATGCCTTTGGCCGGCGGCTGGGCGGGCGACGCGGTTTCGGCCCGAATCGGAGCGCCGGGCGTACTACTCCTCGAGGCCACCTGGCCCGCGCACCACCAGTGAAGCGGCGCGCACACGAACAGATTGAGTGCGGCATACACCATCAGGGTCATTCGCCAGTCGCTCCATTCGACCAGCCACGCTCCGATCGGCCAGAAGACCGTGGACGCCAACCCGCCCATCAGCGTGATGAGAG
>JBIKTA010000010.1:0-14597 GCA_044348315.1 Burkholderiaceae bacterium
CAGGAAGTCGGCGTCGCTCGCCGCATGAAAATCAAAGCCCCGCGCAGCCGAACCAAATAGCTCCAATCGGCGAATCTTGTAGCGTTCGCAGAGACGACCCATGGCGGGCAAGTGTTGAGCAATCGAGGGGTGCATGGTGCCCAAAGTACAGCGGCCTGAACCGAATCCTCGCGCTTCGCGCTATCACCCGGAGTTGGTATAGTTGGCTGAAACGCAAGTCCACCAGCGAGTCGGGCCACACGGTACACACCGTATCGGCCGATCGCAACCCTCCGCCGCTCGGCCCCACCATTCATCGTGATCTCTTCTTTCCTTCAACGCTTCACCCAGATTCGCCCGGATGAGCGACTGCCCCTCTTCTGCGCAGCGCTTGATGTCGATTCTGCCACGCTGATCAATCGTTCAACTGAACAAGCGTTCAGCCATCGATCAGGAGCGCCTCGGCAAGCGAACCGCCAAATCGGCCTCTTGCTGGTCAAACTCGTGTTCGCGGGCAGGCGTATAGACCTCCACCGGCAGCGTCACCGCCGGGCGCAGCAAAAGGCCGTCAGCGGTCGCCTCCGCAATCAGCAAGTCGTGTGCCTGGAGGCTGAGCGCCTTTCGGAGCTTGGCTGGCAAGGTAATGACGCCGCGTGATGTGATGGCGAGGGTGATTTTCATTGAAACCCGCCTCCTGCGACCGCGTCGGTCTCTATCACGCCCGCCCAAGGATGAGCGCCGCGCCTTTTTCGCCGATCATGATCGAAGCGGCATTGGTGTTGGATGAGACCACTCGCGGCATGACCGAGGCGTCGATCACCCGGAGTCCGCGGACGCCGCGGACGCGAAGCTGCGGATCCACCACCGCGCCTGCGTCCTCGCCCATCCTGCAGGTGCTCGTCGGGTGAAAGACCGTGCCGCCAAAGCCGCGGGCAAATCCCTCGAGGTCGACCTCGCCGGGCAGCTTTTCCTCGACCCAACGGTCGGCAAAGGCGGGCTGTCGATAAATCTCCCGGGTGATGCGCAGGCCTTCGACCAGGGTCTTGAGATCGCGCGCCTCGCGGAGATAGTTGGTCACGATCATGGGGGCGACCGTGGGGTCATCGCTTCGGATCATGACTGAGCCTTTCGAGTCTGGGCGGCACTGGCAGACCGATACGGTAAAGCCCGGGTAGCGATGGAGCGGGTCGCCCGGCTTGTCGACCGACAGGGGCATGACATTGAACTGGATGTCCGCGCGTCCATCACGCGCAAGCGGCGTAGAGGCAAAGCCGCCCACCTGTCCTGCACCGACCGTGAGTGGACCGCGTGCCGCGAACAACCAAGCCAACCCCATGCGAGCGAGCCCAAGAGGACTGCGCACCTGATCGTTCAGCGAGATGGGCTCGCGCAGCCGCACGATCGTGCGGGCCTGGTAGTGGTCCTGCAGATTCTGACCGACCTCAGGCGCATCATGTACGACCGGGATGCCCAGCTGTCGCAGTGCATCGGCCGGTCCGACGCCCGAGAGCTGAAGGAGCTGCGGCGACTGAAGGCTGCCGGCGCTCAGAATCACCTCGCCCGAGGCGTGAAATTTGACGCGTTGCCCGTCGATGATGCCTTCGATCCCTGTGGCACGATCGCCCTCAAAAAGAATACGCGTGACGAGGACGCCGGTGCGCACGCTCAGCCCAGGGTGCACCATCACCGGCCTCAGGAAGGCGGCCGAAGCGCTCGACCGCCAGTGGCCCTGGATCGATAGCTGATAGCGCCCGACCCCGTAATCGCTCGCGGCATTGAAATCGGGGTTGGCGGGCAGACCGAATTGCTGCGCGGCTTCGAGCCAGGCCATGCAGCTGGGGTCGTCGTTACGCAGGGCGCTCACGCCCAGCTCGCCCTCGACCCCGTGGTAGTCGCTCGCCGGTCCGTCAAAGCGCTCGGAACGTTTGAAGTAAGGCAGCACTTCGCGATAGGACCAGCCGGTGGCCCCAGAGCGGGCCCAGTCGTCGTAATCGGCATGCTGCCCGCGGATGTAGAGCAGACCGTTGATCGAACTCGATCCGCCCAGAATGCGCCCGCGCGGCCAGATGATGCGTCGGTCCCCCGTCTCGGCCTGCGGCTCGGTCTCGAACAGACGCGAGAAGCGCGAGTCGAAGATCGTCCTGAAATAGCCGACCGGCAACTTGAGCCAGAACGAGCGATCAGGGCCGCCTGCCTCCAGCAGCAGGACGCGACGCCCGGCGCGCACCAGTCGGTTGGCGAGCACACAGCCGGCCGAACCCGCCCCCACGATGATGTGGTCCCAATCGGGCCCGGCCGCCTTACCCATGCGAATTACGCCTTCACGTTGTCCAGAAAGAGCGCGGTGTCGAAGTAGGTACGCGCGGGGACCGGGTCCTTGATGCCGCCAAAGCGGGTATAGAAATCGGTCACCTGTTGGAGCCAGCCTACCGCCGTACCGTCCTGGTAGAGCTTGCGCCACTCGGCTGCGCTGTAATAGCGCGAGGCCTTGAACTGTTCCTGGAGCTCGGCAATCGGCACCTGGGCGTAGTTCTTGGCCTGAATGGTCGGCAGGATTGCATCGGGGTTTTTCATCAGGTCGTCGTTCGACGCCGCCCAGCCCCGGACCACGCGCGCAAGAACCGGCTTGTTTTTCTCGTAGTAGTCGGTACGGACTGCCCAACCCCCGACGATCGCCGACTTGGGAAAATACGCCGAGGCATCGACCAGCATGCGCGCCGCCGGCACGCGCTGGCGCACCTGGATGTTGAACGGCACCCAGAGCGCCACCGCTGGCACGGCACCGGAAATGAAACTGGTCACCGCAACCGGCATGGTCTGATTGACGATCTCGACATCTTTGGTGGGGTCGATGCCATTGGCGCGTAGCGCCGCGTCGAGAAACACGTGCGCGGTGGTGCCGAGCGTGGTCGTGATGCGCTTGCCCTTGAGGTCGGCCCAGGTCTTGACCCCCTGGTCCTCGCGGATCCAGAGCTGCGCGGTCGCGAACTCGATGTTGTTGATCAGGAAGGCCTTGCCTTGTCCACGCGCAGGAAAATTCGAGATCACCGCACCGGTTGACAGCATGTCGAGGCTGCCGCCGATCATGGCGTTGAAGAGCTCGAGCCCGGTGTTGAACTTGATCGGGTCAAACTCGATGTTTTCCTTGGCCCAGTGACCGCGGTGTACGCCGGTCCACATCTGACCGGTGACCGCCAGCGTGTCGACATAGCCGACCCGGATCTTGGTACGCGCCTGGGCCAGCGCCGGTGTGCCGATGCTGGCCAGACCTGCGCCCGCGATACCGGCGGCAACCACCTGCCGGCGTTGCTGGTTGAATCGTCCTTCCATTGCTGTCTCCTGTCAGGTTGTGGATCAATCGCCGGCGGAACCGAGCTTTTGCTGCGCCTCGTACTCCGCCATCACGAGGTCGCGAACATGCGCCTTGAGGGCGCCGAACTCAGGTGTTTCGTGCAGGCCCTCGCGGCGCGGATAGCCGAAGGGCACATCAATGATGGCCTTGATGCGAGCGGGGCGTGCGGTGACCACCACGATCCGGGAGGCGAGGTAGATCGCCTCGTCGACCGAGTGCGTGATCATCATGACGGTCTTGCCCTCGCGCTCGAGTACCTCAAGGAGGAGGTTTTGCATGCGCGAGCGCGTCTGCGCATCGAGCGCCCCAAAGGGCTCGTCCATCAACAGAAACTCGGGCTGCGCCGCATAGGCGCGCGCGATCGCGAGCCGCTGACGCATGCCGCCCGAGAGCGTCTTGGGATAGGCGCGCGCGAAGTCGGTGAGTCCCATCAACTCGAGGTACTTGCGGCAAACCGCTGCATGCTCGGCTGCAGGCACGTTGCTGCTTTTCAGCCGCAGACCAAAGAGGATGTTGTCCTGAACGGTGAGCCAGGGAAAGACGCCATATTCCTGGAAGATCACCCCGCGATCGCGCCCCGGGCCCTGGACCGCCTGCCCGTCGAGCAGGACCCGGCCCGAACTGGGCATGATGAAACCCGCCAGGAGATTCATCAGCGTGGTCTTGCCGCAGCCCGAGGGACCGACCACGCAGATGAATTCGTGCTCATGGATCGCAAGCGACACGCCATCCACGACCCGAAGCGGCCCGCGCTCGGTCGTGAAGTCGACGGTCACGTCGTTGAACTCGATCCGCGGGGAGGCGCCTGTTTCGCTTTTCATTGCGTCTCCACCCGATCCTGCCACTGGATCAGCCGGCGCGTGAGCGCGCGCAGCGCGAGATCCATGCTGAGCGCGACGGTACCGATGCACACGATGCCCACATAGATCACGTCGATCTGGAAAAACGCCCCCGCACTTTGGATGAGAGCGCCCAGACCCTGCTGGGCCGCCACCAGCTCAGAGGCAACCAGCGTCGCCCACGCCACACCAAGCGCTACGCGCAGTGCCGTCAGGATGTGCGGCATCGTGAGCGGCACGATCACGCGCAGAAAAATCTCACGCTCAGATGCACCAAGCGTGCGCGCAACCTTGATGAAGATCGGGCTGATCTGCGCCACGCCCTCGTACATCACGATCACCCCGGCGAAAAAGCTCGCGTAAAACAGGATGATCACCTTGGCCGGCTCGTCGATGCCGAAATAGACGACCACCAGCGGGATCAGCGCAATCGGAGGGAGTGCCCTGAAAAAATTGATGAGCGGATCAAGGAAAGTCCTGGCGCTCTTGTACCAGCCGATCAAAAAACCAACCGGCACCGCGACCAGGATGCCGAGCGCGACACCGAGCGTGACGCGCTGGGTCGAGCGCAGGATGTCGATGGCCAGGCGGTCGGTGAACATCAGTTCAGCGAGCTTGGCACCCACCTGAGCCGGTGTCGGCATCAGGCCTGCCGCAACCAAGCCCGAGACCGCGAGCGTGTGCCAGCCCAGGATGAGCAGCACCCAGGGCAGCAGGACCAGTGCAAGATGACGCAGCCGCGCAGCGATGATCGTCTCCCCTGCAGTACTTGTTGTCGTGATCGCGGTAAAAGGATTATAAATAGAACTATGCATCCTGTGACCGGATTTTTTGAATGTCCGTGCTGACCCCCTCCGACCCCGTGCCCCGCTACGCGAGGCTTGCGCAGCTTTTGCGCCAGCGGATCGACAAGGGCATCTGGAAGCCCGGCGATCGGTTGCCCCGCCTCGAGGACCTCATGGCCGAGTTCGATGTCGCGCGCGTGACCGTGCGCCAGGCGATTGCGCTGCTTGCCCAGGAGGGGCGCGTGCGGGTCGGCCGTGGCCGCGGCACGTTGGTCCAGCCGCGCGCGGCCCGGGAACGTACCTTGCATCTGGAGACCTCGCTTGCCGAGATGGCCGATGCGTATCGGGACGACCAGCCCGCACTGACCCTGGTCGATGAGCGATCCGCCGATCCCCCTGCCGCCGTGCTCGAGGCCGGCACCCCGGTCAAGATCTACCGGCATCTGCGCCGTGTGCATGCACGCGACGGCGAGCCCTACTGCGTGATCGCGATCTATCTCGACGAGGCGGTGTTTCGTCTGGCGCCACGACGCTTCAGGCGGGAGACCATCATCCCGGTGCTTCTCGATCAGACGCAAGTCAAGATCGCTCGCGCCCACCAGTCGCTGCGGCTGTCGGTCGCCGACGTCGAGACCGCCCGACTCCTCGAGGTGCCGCTCAACTCCGCCGTCGGCGAGGTGTCGCGATTCTTTTTCGATGAGGCGGGCCGGGTGATCTACTTTGCCGAGGTCACCTATCGGGCCGAGTACATCCGGTTTCGAATGGCAATCCGCGTCTGACTGTTCGGTCATCGACCCTTTCATCAGGACTTCGCAACCATGCCCCGCACCGCGCTCACGGTTCACCCCGGCGACAACGTCGTGACGCTGCTCGATTTCAATGTCGACGATCGCATCACGCAGGAGGGTCTGCCCTTGATCGGATCCATTCCCTTCGGCCACAAGGCAGCAAGCCGCGATATTGCCTCCGGCGAGCCGGTGATCAAATATGGCGTCCCGATCGGCGTGGCCAGTCGGGCAATTCAGATTGGAGAGCACGTCCATGTCCATAACTGCCGCTGAGTCGCTCAGCTTCAGGGGTTTCATGCGCCCCGACGGCCGGGTGGGCGTTCGAAACCATCTTGCGCTGGTGTCGACGGTTGCACTCGCCAACCGGACGGCCGAGCATGCCGCGTCGCATTTCGACCGAGTGCGCGCCGCGGCGGGCGATCCGGTGCTGCTTATCTGCGGGGAGTTTCAGCGCGGCCTTCAGGCTGGCGACGCGCGGCTGCAGGACGAGGTGCTCGAGCGCCTGGCGACCCACCCGAATGTGGGTGCTGCAGTGGTCCTCTGTCACGACCGCCGCGCGGCCCAGGCCTGGGCGACACGCCTGGCAGCCTGGCCCACGCCGGTCGAGGTGCTTGCGGTGATGGACAGCTGCGGCGTGCAGCATGCGATCGACCGAACCGTCGAGGCGCTTATCCGCATGGACGCGATGAGGGCCGGGTTCGCACGCAGCGACTGTCCGTTTTCGAGCCTGAGTCTCGCACTCGAGTGCGGTGGCTCCGATGCCTCGAGTGCAGTCTGTTCGAACCCTGCGATTGGCCGTTTTGTCGACCGCGCTGTTGCGGCCGGTGCAACAGTGATCGTTTCCGAGACCGCTGAGTTCATTGGCGGCGAAGAGGTGGTACGTGCCCAGTCGCAGAGCCCGGCGATCGCGCAGGCGATCATCGACCGGATCGCCATCACCGAGTCGAGAATGGCCGGTGACGGCGACCACTACCGTGGCGTGAACCCCACTGCCGAAAACATCGAGGCGGGGCTCACCACGCTCGTGGAAAAGACCATGGGTGCGCTCTGCAAGATCGGCGAGGCCCGGTTTGCGGGGTGCCTCGGATTTGGCGAGAGGCCCTCGACAGCCGGCCTGCAATTCATGGATACACCCTTCTTCAGCCCCTGCTCGATCACCGGCATGGTGGCGGCCGGCGCGCAGATCACGCTCTTTTCGATGGGCGTATTCAATCCCTCTGGCAACACCCTCGCACCGACCATCAAGGTCTGCGGCAATCCCGACACGATCAGCCGTTGGCCGGACGGGATCGATGTGGGTCTGGCCGAGCTCATCGATGGACGAATCGGTCTGGATGAGGCCGGGATGCGCGTGCGCGATGCGGTGCTGCGCGTTGCCGAAGGCGAGCTCACCCACACCGAGCGATGGGGTGAGGGGCAATTCATCATCCCGCGGATGCTGCCCACGTTTTGAGTCTTGCGCTCAGCCCGGCGACGTTGCAAACGCGACACCGGCCGCCCGCATCGACTCGATGGCTTGCGCAAGCGAGCCCTCGAGGTCGATGGCCCGGCAGGCATCCGTCAGTACCGTGACCCGAAAGCCCAGCCGCGCCGCATCGATCGCCGAGTAAGCGACGCAAAAATCGGTGGCGAGACCGGCGATCACCACGTGTCTGAATCCCCGTTCAGTCAGATAGCCCGCCAGCCCGGTGGCAGTCGTGCGGTCATTCTCGTAAAAGGCCGAGTAGGAGTCGATGCCGGTACGGAAGCCCTTTCGAAGGGTCATCTGCGCGCAGCTGACCTCGAGCGCAGGGTGAAACTCGGCGCCCCGGCTCCCCTGCACGCAGTGGTCGGGCCAGAGGGTCTGCATGCCGTAGGGCATTGCGATGGTGGAGAACTGCGCCGACCCCGGGTGACTGCTGGCAAAGGAGCCATGGCCGGCCGGGTGCCAGTCCTGGGTCAGCACAGCATGTTGAAAACGCAGCGCCGCACGATTGATGACCGGGACAACGGCATCACCTTCGGGCACAGCCAGCGCGCCGCCCGAACAGAAGTCGTTCTGCACGTCGATCACGACGAAGACATCGCGATCGGGGTCCACCTGCAGCATTGGATTCACGCGGGCTCCACGCGCCCTGCGCGATCTGAGTCCGCGCGCGCTCCATCGAAAAAGAGGCTCGCTATCCAACGGTCGGTCGAGCCGTGCGGCCCCTCGTCGAGGTCGCGGTCGGATGCGATCCGGTCGCGAAGCTCGATCACCGCGCGCTGCAGGCCGGGCGCGTCGCGCGCGGACAGCTCGGCGATCTTGCGCAGCACCCGGTCGGCCTCGAGCGGGCGAGCCGGGCTGCCAAGTGCCGCGTCGCATGAGGCAACCACTCGCTCGCCGCTGTCGAGTTCGAGCGTGACGCGGGCGGGCCGATCGAGCGGCCAAGGTTTGACCTCAGGCAACTGGGCCAGCCGCACCCGGGGTCTCAAGGCCAGGATCGCCGGGTCACGTAGGCTGGCATCGAGGAAGTTCGCGGGGTCGCCCGCGCCGTGCGCGAGCGTCGCGGCAATCGCATGGGGAATGGAAAATTTGGCACCCAGGGTGGTCTCGGGCTGTGCATTGTCAAAATTCATCGCCATCGCCGACCCCTCGACGGTGACCGCCTTCACACGTTCGCCGCCTCGCAGTTCGGGCCGCGCGCCAAAAATCGTCTCGATCGCCTCCATCGCAGCGTGCGAGTGGTGGCAGGCGCCATAGAGCTTGTGATAGCCGTCGCAAGTGGTCCACTCGATGCCCAGCCCGACCGTCAGTTCGTCGGCGCGCAGGGGTGCGCCCAGCCCGCGCGTGAAGACATCATAGGGGCCGCCCGCCGTGCCACCGATGCCCAGTCGGGCCAGATCGCAGGCAAAAATCCCCAGCCACGACCCTGCGGCCGGCCAGGCGTTGCGGACCAGCGCGCCCTCGATCGGGTGGCTGTAGGGGCCAGGCGAGGCCATGCTTGCGGCGGCTGTGAGCGCGCGCTGGAGCATTACCGCATCGTACCCACGGAGTAACGCCAGCCCCGCCGTCGCGCAGATCGTATTCCACACGCCATGGGGGTGAAGACGGGGGAGTGTGCCCGGCCAGGCGCGCGCGAAGCGTGTGCCGATCTCATAGGCGCCGACGGTGGCACGAAGCAGCGCAGAAATCGGTAGCCGGCCGGTCTCCGCCGCAGCGAGAATCAGCGGCTGGCTGAGCGCTCCGGGGTGCACGGCGGTGCGCGTGTAACCATCGTCGAGCTCGTTCCAGGTGCTCGAAAGCCCATTGCCGACCGCGGCGTCCGCCAGACTCACCCGCGGCGCGCCACTGCGAAAAAGCGTCGCTTCACGTGGGCCTTGCGTGGCGATCAGCTGCTCGTGGTAGGCGCGCAACTCCGGTTCGTCAGCGGCGGACAGCATGGCGGCAATATTGTCGCCCAGGATCAGCACAGCCTGAGACAGCACTCGGGCGGGCAGGGTCCGGGCGTCAAGCGTCGTAGCCCATTGGCAGAGCGCGGCGATCTGCTCACCGACCCGGGCGCGAGCCTGCGCGTGGTCGTCAGCCGTCAGGTTCGGATGGCCCCCGGCGGACGTGAGCGGCGTTGAGCCGCTGACCCCGCTCACGCCGCCTTCCGTTGGCGTACGTTGCGAATCGCCCGCCACACCTTCTCGGCGGTAAAGGGCATTTCGATGTCAGTGACACCGAGTGGTGCGAGTGCGTCGTGCATCGCGCTGGTGATGGCGGGAGGCGCACCGATCGTACCCGCTTCGCCACAACCCTTTGCGCCCAGTGGGTTGTGGGTGCAGGGCTGCGATTCGTCGGTCTCGGATATGAAGTCGGGCAGCACGTCCGCGCGCGGAATCGCATAGTCCATGAACGAGCCGGTGTAGAGCTGCCCCGTTTCCCGATCGTAGACCGCTGCTTCGAACATCGCTTGCCCGATGCCTTGTGCGATTGCGCCGTGGACCTGGCCTTTGACGATCATGGGGTTGACCACCGTGCCGATGTCATCGACCGCCACGTAGGACAGGATCCGGGTGACGCCTGTAGCCGGGTCAATCTCGACCTCGCAGGCCTGTGCGCCATTGGACCAGGTCAGGTTGGTGGGATCGAAAAACGCATTCGAATGCAGCACCGGCTCCATGCCCGGCGGCAGCTTGTGTGCGTAGGTGGCCGCCTGAGCCAGGTCGACCCAGGTGATCACCGCGTCGGTGCCTGCGACGCGAAACTCGCCGCTGCCTGCAACCACGCGGTGTTCGATGTCGGCCTCGGTCGCCTCGAGCAGGTGCGCGGCGAGCGTCCTGGCCTTGGCGATGATCTTGTCGGCCGCGATCATGATCGCAGAGCCTGCGATCACCATCGAGCGCGAGCCAAAGGTGCCGGTGCCATAGGGCACCCGCCCGGTATCGCCCTCGACCAGCTCAATCATCGAAAGCGGCACCCCGATGCGCTCGGCAAGCACCTGTGCGTAGCTGGTCGCGTGTCCCTGGCCGTGGCTGTGTGTGCCGCACATCAGGAGCAGGCTGCCATCGCAACCGACGCGGATGTCGGCTGAATCGAAAAATCCTGCGCGCGCACCGAACATGCCGGCGTACTTCGAAGGCGCCACGCCCGAGCTCTCGACGAAATAGCAGATGCCGAAGCCTCGGATCATGCCGCGCGCCTCGGACTCGCGGCGGCGGCGCTCGAAACCTGCGTAGTCGGCGAGCACCAGTGCGCGCTCAAAGAGACGAACGAAATCGCCGGTGTCATAGGTGGGGCCGACCGGGGTCGAATAGGGCATCGCCGCGGCCGGGATGAAATTGCGACGTCTGAGGTCCATGCGGTCGATCGACAGCTGCCGGGCGGCGGCCTCGACGAGTCTTTCGAGCACGAAACAGGCCTCAGGTCGCCCCGCACCCCGGTAGGCGTCGGTGGGCACGGTGTTGGTGAACATCGCGCGCACTTCGGCGTGGATGGCCGGGATGCGGTAGGGGCCCGAGAGCACCGCCGTGTAGACCGTGGTCGGGACGGCTGCTCCCACCGTCGAGACATAGGCACCGATCGCGGCCAGGGTCGAGACACGAAGCCCGAGGAAATGACCCTGCTCATCGAGCGCGAGCTCGGCCCGGGTCACGTGGTCGCGCGCGTGGTAGTCGCTCACGAAGGCTTCGCTGCGGGTCGATACCCACTTGAGCGTCCGGTCGAGCCTGCGCGCTGCCCAGGCGAGCACGATCTCCTCGGGGTAGTGTTTGCCTTTGGTGCCAAAGCCACCGCCGACATCGGGCGCGATCACGCGCACCGCATGCTCGGGCAGTGTGAGCTGCTCGGCGACGAATTTACGGATGTGGTGCGGCACCTGGCTCGCCGTCCAGATCGTGAGCGCGTGGCCGTCGGTGCCGCGTGTGGCCGAGGGCTGGGCGATGACCGCTCGCGGCTCCATGGCCGCGCAAATGATCCGGTGATTGACGATGTCGACCGAGACGGTGTGCCGTGCCCGTGCGAACGCGTCATCGACAGGCGCACGCGTGCCCCGCTCGAAACGTACGCAGACATTGTCCGGGGCTTCGGGGTGGAGGGTAATGGCGCCCTCTGTTGCGGCGTCGCGCACATCGACGACCGCGGGCAGCGGATCCCATTCGATCGCGACTTTTTCGGCCGCATCCAGCGCAAGGTTGCGCGTTGCCGCCACGACCATCGCCACGGCTTCGCCGACGTGGCGCACCGTGCCCCTCGATAAGCCCCAGCGGGGCGGCTCCTTCATCCGGCTGCCCTCGACACCGGGAATGCGCCACAAGGGAATCATGGTTCCGACCCCATCAGTGGCCATGTCGTTGCCGGTCAACACGGCGACGACGCCCGGGCAGGCCAGCGCCTCGCCGATGTCGATCGAGGCGATCCGGGCGTGTGCATGGGGCGAGCGCACGAACGCGCAATGGAGCTCGTCAGGAAATGACAGGTCTGAAACATACTGACCGCGGCCGGTCAAAAAGCGGCGGTCCTCACGGCGCAGGACCGATGCGCCGATGCCTTCTGGATGCATGCCCGACTCCATTGAGAGAATTTCCAGTGTATGCGCAGGCTGCCATCTTCGCAAAGCATTCGGGTCAGGGGTCGGGTCTGCGGGGCGGCCCTCTTGACCGGATGCGCGCGCCGTGCGAGTGTGTTGGCCGTACTGACGCCGCGTTCAATTTTTAAACACCGTTTCACCCGCCACCGGAGGAATCACCTCATGATCGCCTTGTCCCGCAAGATCACGGCCTTGGCCCTGGGCCTCACATTCGCAATCGGCGCGTCTCTGGTGCCCCATGCTGCCGAGGCGCAGACGCGTGACAAGGTCACGATGGGCTTGTTCATTTCCTCCTCGGCCATGCCCTACTTCATCGCCCGCGAGCGGGGGTATTTTGCCGCCGAAAACCTTGAGGTCGAGGGCATTCCGCTTGCCAACCACCCTCTGATCGTTCAGGGCCTGGTCAAGGGTGATCTCGAGACGGCGTCAAACCTGCTGTCGCTCGAAGGCGTGAACATCAATGCGATCCGGCCCGGCACGCTGCAGTATTTTTCGATCAACTGCCAGAATGAGAAATACCAGGTCGAGTCGTATGTTGTCCCGGTCAACAGTCCGATCAACAAGATCGCCGAGTTGAAGGGCAAGCGGATCTTCTCGGCGCCCGGACCCGGCAATCTGTTTGTCGCCAAGGGCGTGCTGAAGGCGGTTGGCCTCGAGGAAAAAGACTATTCCATGCAGGAGCAGCAGATCAGCGTGCACATCGGCGCGATCAAGGGCGGCCAGTTTGACGCAGGCTACACGGTCGAACCGGTCACCAGCATGATGGTCGCCCAAGGCGTCGCGCGGCGACTGGAGTCCGGGCTGATTGCCAAGTACATGCTGGGTCGCGTCGATGCCTGCGCGGTGCTCGCGGGCGGCGTCATGAGCGGCAAGTTCCTCAAAGAGCGTCCGCAGGTGGCCGAGCGCTTGGCGCGTGCCTGGGCGCGAGCCTTGAAGGATGGCAACGATGACCCGAGCGCGCGGGCCTTCCTTGCCTCGCACATGAATGTGTCGCCGACCATCTCGTCGACCGTGCCGCTCTCTTACTACAACATGGTCAAGGACCTGAAGCCGGCCGAAATCGCTGATTTCCAGAAGCTCGTTGATCAGGCGGTCGCCTATGGACTCGTCAAGAGCAAGGTCGATGTGCGCACCGTGCTGAAGACCTTCTGATTGTCTGCGCAGTCCTTCGGTCCCACCCTACGGCACCCGCCCGCCTGATTCATGCAGCCTGTCATGATGCTCGGCCTGCGGATCGCGAGTTCGCTGACACCGGCGATCGGTGCCGTGGTCTTCATCGCGCTCTGGTGGGCGGTGGCCGCACTCGAATGGATCGACCCGATTCTGCTGCCTTCGCCGCAGGCTTCGGCGCTCGCCATCTGGGAGGGGTTCGTGGGCGGGTCGCTCGTCGCTGACACAGTGATCACGATCCGCCGCACCCTGATGGCGTTTGCGATTGCGGTGGGTATCTGTGTGCCGCTTGGGCTTGCGCTCGGGTCTTCGGTGCGGCTGTACCGGTCGTTGGAATTCATCATCGATTTTTTCCGGTCGACACCGGCGTCGGCGCTCTTTCCACTCTTTCTGGTCATCCTCGGTGTGGGCGAAAGCACCAAGGTCGCAGTGGCTGCCTTTGGCGCGGGGCTATTGATCCTGTTCAACACGGCCTACGGCGTGATGAACGCGAGAAAGACCCGCCAGGCCGCCGCGCGCGTCATGGGCGCATCGCCCTTGCGCGTCATGGTGGGCGTTACGCTGCTGGAGTCCTTGCCGCAGACACTGGTCGGCATGCGCGCCGGCGTGTCGTTTTCGCTGGTCATCGTGATCGTGGCAGAGATGTTCATCGGGTCGACCGACGGGCTCGGTCAGCGCGTGATCAATGCCCAGTCGATCTTCAACATGCCCGAGATGTACGCAACGATCTTTGCAGCCGGGGTGCTGGGTTATGGACTCAATCTGATCTTCATCGTGATCGAACGCCGCTTCGTTCACTGGGGGGGCAAGTGATCGCGAACGTTTCGAGCGTGCCCGCGACCGCGCCTGCGACCCACATCACGATCCGCGGCCTCACCAAGAGCTTTGCGGGGCAGCCCCTTTATACCGATTTCGATCTCGACTTTCCCAAGGGCCGCATCACCTCGATCTTTGGCCCCAACGGCTGCGGCAAGTCCACCATGATCAACATGGTGGCGGGGCTTCTGCCCATGGATGCCGGACAGGTCCTCTTCGATGGCAAGCCGCTCAGCCAGACGGTGATCGGCTACGTTTTTCAGAACTACCGCGATGCGCTTTTTCCCTGGAAACGCGCGATCGACAATATCCGCTATCCGCTGCGCATTGCCGGCAAATCGCGGGGTGAGTGTGATGCCCGCACGGACGAGCTCGTGCAGTCCTTCGACATCCGTTTCGATCTCAACCGGTATCCCTACGAGCTCTCCGGCGGCCAGCAGCAACTCGTCTCGATCATGCGCGCGCTTGCTGTCCATCCTGAGGTATTGTTTCTCGACGAGCCCTTCTCGGCGCTCGACTATGAGATGACGCTCTTCATGCGCGACAAGCTCCAGGATATTTTTCAGGCCACCGGCACGACGATGATCCTGGTGTCGCACGACCTCGATGAAGCCGTCTACCTGGCCGACGAGGTTTTGATGCTCACCCGAAGACCGACCCGCATCGCGGACAGGGTGCCGTTCGATGCGCCGCGCCCACGCCGCACGGCGAGTCTGACCTCCGAGGCTTTCACTCAGGCCAAGGCGCGGTGCCTCGATGTATTCCAGCGCGAGGTCAGTGCGCGCGAGTTTGTCGCCTGATTTTTTCACCTTGATGGAGCTTCTCCGTACATGACG
>JBIKTA010000283.1:0-4433 GCA_044348315.1 Burkholderiaceae bacterium
AAGCGCAGCCAGTAGCCGATCCGGCGTCACGGGCACCTCGTGCAGGCGGGCCCCGGTCGCATGGCGGATCGCGGCCAGAATCGCGGGCGCCGTTGCAATCAGTGCGGGCTCGCCAACCCCCTTCGCCCCCGAGGGTCCCAGCGGCTCCGGATCTTCGATCAGGTGAACGGTGATCGGAGGGAGATCGCCTGCACTCGGGATCAGGTAGTCATGAAGGTTGTCGGTGCGCCCCGCGTGATATTCCTCCATCAGCGCGAGACCAAGGCCCTGGGCAATGCCGCCGTGAATCTGTCCCTCGACCTGAGTGGGATTGATGGCTCGGCCAACGTCGTGGGCCGCATGGATCGCAAGCACCCGAACCGTGCCGAGTTCGACATCGACCTCGACTTCGGCAAACTGGGCAGCAAACCCGTAGGTCGCGTAGGGCACGCCCTGACCGTCGGCATCGAGCGGCACGGTCGGGGGGTCGAAATGCCCCTTGCCGACGGCAATCTGCCCACGGGAGTCGACCGGCAGCGTGTCGAGCGCGAGCCGAACCTCGCCTGAGGCCTCGGCCGATTCGCTGCGACCGCACAGGACGGCCTCCTCCAGCCAAAGGCGGGCCGGTTCGGCAAGTCCCAGCATCTCGAGGAGCCGAGCCCGCAGGCTGGCACCGGCAAAGCGAACTGCATTGCCCGACACGAAGGTCTGGCGTGACGCCGAACTCTTGCCACCATCGAGCGTCAAGCCCGTGTCGGATACGGTCTGATCGATCAACGCGAGCGGCACGCCCAACGCATCGGCCGCGATCTGCGGCATGATCGTGTAGGTCCCCTGGCCAATCTCCACCGCACCGTTGTAGAGGAGGAAGCGGCCCGAAGGCATCAGGCCGATTTCCATGGTCGACGGATTGGCAATCACCGTATTGCCAATGCCATACCACATGCAGGCAATGCCGAGCCCCCGCCTGAGGCTGGAGGGCCGGCGGCCGTGCGGGTCGGATGCGCCAAAGCGACGCGCCGATTCGGCGACCTCGGTAGTAGCCAGCCGGGATCGAGCCGCCTGCCAGGCGGGCTGCAGCGCCTCGAGACAGGCGCGCATGCCGACCGAGGCCGACAGCACTTGCCCGGTGGCCGTCCGGTCACCCGCGATCAGCGCATTGCGCAGACGCAGTTCGAGGGGATCGACCCCAACCCGTTCAGCGAGCCCATCGATCAGCATTTCACCCAGCAGGGTCGACTGCGGCACCCCAAAGCCACGAAACGCCCCCGCAATCGGGTCATGGGTGATCACGGCGCGGGTGAGTGCGCGCACCGCCTCGAACCGGTACGGACCGCAAGCATGAATCGGCACCCTGTTCGCGACCGTCGGGCCCCATGAGGAATAGGCGCCGGTATTGAAATCACCCTGGAAGTCGTATCCGATGAAACGCCCTTCCTGATCGGCAATCAGCTTGGCCGTCATCTGCGCAGGATGGCGTTTCGTTGTCGAGCGCATCGACTCGGGTCGGTCGTAGACGATGCGCGCGGGACGCCCGAACTTGCGCGATGCGGCAACCAGAAAAGGCTGGATCGACATGTCGAGCTTGCCGCCAAAGCCGCCGCCGACCGCAGACGGAATGATGCGCACGCGCTCAGGGGGCAGTCTGAACATCCATGCGATCTCGTCCCGGTCCATGTAAGGCGTCTGGGTGCAGGCGAAGATCGTCACATGCGGCCCCTCACCTTCATCGGTCCAATGCGCGTGACCGGCCTCGGGCTCGATGTAGGCATGCTCGATATGGCGCGTGCTCATGCGGCCCTCGATCAGATGGGGCGCGGCGACGGATGCGGCATCGACATCGCCGCTGCAGACCCGGCCCCGACACAGCACATTGTCCGGCCAGCGCGAGTGCACGGCGGGCGCCCCCGGGGCGAGCGCCGCATCGATGCCCAAGAGCGCGGACAAAGGCTGCCAGCGGATCGGCACACTCGCGGGATCGATCGCCTCGATGGCTTCGGCCGAACCTGCGACGACCAGCACCGCCTCACCCAGTATCCGCGCCTCGCCTTCAGCGAGCGCGGGCTGATCACGCAAGTCGGGAAAGATGGCAAACCGGTTGACCGGGATGTCCTCGGCCGTCACCACGCCGGTCAGACCGGGCCGCGCTGCGATCCAGGCGGTCAGGTCCCCGAACTCGAATCGCGCATGCGCGTGCGGCGAACGGATCACCCTCAGATGCAGGGCACCCGCCGGGATCTCGTCGGCGCCGTAACGCTCGGCGCCGGTCACCTTCGCCCGTCCGTCGAAGCGCGCAACCCGCGCACCGATCGCCGCGCCTGCCGGCACCTGATCGATCGAGATCGAAGCGGGCTGCGTGCCGGTGCCCACCGCCACCACCGCCTCGACGATCTTGCGATAACCGGTGCAGCGGCAGAGCACCCCACCCAGCCCGTCGAGCACCTGCTGCTCGGTGGGCTCGGGGTGACGGCGCAGCACATCGGCTGCTGCCATCAGCATGCCCGGCGTGCAGATGCCGCACTGCGCGGCACCATGGTCGATGAATGCCTGCTGCAGGACCGACAGCTCGCCCGTATCGGAGGCGAGCGATTCGACGGTCTCGACCCGCCGGCCGTCGCACTGCGCGAGCGGCACCAGACAGGCGCAGACCTGACGGTCATCGAGCAGCACCGTGCAGGCGCCGCAGTCACCGGCCGAGCAGCCGACCTTGGTCCCGGTCAACCCGATTTCATCACGGAGGACGTCGGAGAGCCTGCGCGCACCGAGCCCTGCCGAGACCTCGCGAGCCTCGCCATTGACGACGAGCTTGATCGGGGCGACCGCCAGGGTCGGCTTGAATTCGACAGAATGGTTCAATGGGTTCTCCTCGAATCGATCGCAATCGTGAGCGCGCGGCGGATCAACTCGCGCGCCGCCTCACGACGGTAGGGGGCGGAACCGCGAACATCGTCGATCGGCGCCAGTCGCTCGGCAAGCAGCGGCTCGGCGGCCCCGCCGGAAGCGAGCAAACGATCGACCTCGCCGGCCGCGTCGTCGGCACGCAGTCGGATCAGCGCCGACTCGAGCGACTCGACCCGGCGCGCTGCGGCTGAGCAAGCCCCGACCGCGATCCGGCAGGCGCTGATGGCCGCATCGGCGTCGAAATCGAGTTGCACCGCAACCATGACGATCGAGATCACCAGATAACGCCGGTGCCCGAGCTTCAGGAAGACCGAGGCTGCCTGCTCCGACGGCAGCGGCACTTCGATCGCGGTCAGCAACTCATCGGCCGCGAGCGCCGTGCGCCGATTGCCCAGCACAAAGTCCGCGAGCGGCAGGCGGCGCACCCCCCGCAGGCTCGCAAGTTCGACCTCGGCGCCGAGCGCGAGCAGCGCCGGCACACCGTCAGCGGCAGGCGAGGCATTGCAGAGGTTGCCTCCCAAGGTGCCCTGGTTCTGGATCTGGTATCCGCCGACCTCGGCGGCGGCGTGGCCGAGCGCCTCGAGGCCCGACTCGGCGACACGATCCCGCAGTTGCGCCCAGGTCACCCCTGCGCCCATCCGCAGCCACCGGCGACCCGACGCATCGGAGCGGGTTTCGAAACCGCCCAGTTCGGGAACGCGAGACAGGTCCAGCAAGGGGCGCCCGATCGCGCGGCCGACGTGCCCGGGATAGACATCGGTGCCACCGGCCAGAACGAGCCATGCGGGATCGGCCCGCAGGGCAAGCGCCTCGGCCAGGCCTCGAGGCGAGCTTGCGGCGGGTGGAATTGCTGAAACGGTCATCGGGTTTCGTCCTCAGTTTGAACGGGTGCCGCGAAGTCGAGAGCCGGACGCACGCCGACGTCCGATGGCCAAGACCCGCGCGATGGCGGCGCCCAAGAACCCTCGCGGGCTCCGGCACCGAAGGAAACACTCCGCGTTTTCTGATGAAGTCCTTACTTCATTAGCATTTGCCGAAAACTTAGCCTACGGTAGAATTTCCGTCAATTCGTAACTGACCCGCCCCCAAGGCGCAATTCCAAGCCCCGCTCAAAAGGACCCCTTCCCATGACCCACGTCGTGACCGAATCCTGCATCAAGTGCAAATTCACGGACTGCGTCGATGTCTGCCCGGTCGACTGCTTCCGCGAGGGTCCGAACATGCTGGTGATCGACCCGGACGAGTGCATCGACTGCGCCGTGTGCATCCCCGAGTGCCCGGTCGAGGCGATCCGCGCCGAGGAGGATGTGCCGGCCGATCAGCAGCATTTCATCAAGCTCAATGTCGAGCTCGCCCGCGACTGGCCCAGTATCACGCGGACCAAGGCTGCGCTACCCGATGCCGATGACTGGCGCGAGGTGAAAGAAAAGCTCGCCCTGCTCGATCGCGGCTGAGCACGACCATGTCCCTGACGCTCCCTGCCGGTCTTCAGTTCAAAGACCTCTATGATGACGCCGGCCTCGCCCGCGTCGACGCATTGTTCATGGACCGGC
>JBIKTA010000284.1:0-4422 GCA_044348315.1 Burkholderiaceae bacterium
CCGCCCAAGGTCACGGCGATACGTCCGCCAGTCAAACCAACATGCGCGATGGCGGTCAAGGCGACCGTCATGATGATCGCCCGACGATCGCGCTCTTCAGGACCGATGGGCTCAGGCTCGGCCCGGATACCGTCCGCCTGAACGGTATCCGACCGGCCTCTCAAGGCGGCAAGGCGTCCACGCAGAAACGCGTTGAGCCTCGCCCAGGTGTGTTTCATCGCATCAATCCGGGCGCTCGGGCCTCAGCGGGTGTGGGGCGGGAGATTCTGGAGCGATCAAGCCGGAATCCGACTACCGACCCAGGCTGCGACGCTGGCCAGGGCCTCGGGCAGACGGGAAGGGTCGGTACCACCGGCCTGCGCCATGTCGGCTCGCCCGCCACCCTTGCCACCGACCTGTCTGGCAACCTGATTGACCAGGTCACCCGCCTTGATCCGATCGGTCGCGTCAGCGCTCACCCCCGCGATCAGGCTGACCCGCTCACCTTCGACTGCCGCCAGGACGATCGCCGCCGTTCCGAGGCGGCTCTTGAGCTGATCGATCGTCTCTCGCATCGAACGCACGTCGGCACCTTCGATATGTGCCGCAAGCACCTTGATGCCACGGACATCAACCGCCTGGCTGGCGAGCTCGCCCCCCTGGCTGGCCGCCATCTTGGACTTGAGACGGGCGAGTTCCTTTTCAAGGCTGCGCAGGCTATCGAGCGTTTGCTCAATCTTTGCAGGCAGTTCGGCAGGCGCAACCTTGAGTGCACCGGCCGCCACTGAAAGCGTCTGGCTCAGTTGTTGCAGGTGGACAAGCGCATTGTTACCGGTGACCGCCTCGATCCGCCGGATGCCGGCTGCGACGCCCGTTTCTGCGATCACCTTGAAGAGCCCGATGTCGCCCGTCCGGGTAACGTGCGTCCCGCCACAGAGTTCGCGAGAGGAGCCGATATCGAGCACACGCACGGAATCACCGTACTTCTCGCCGAAAAGCGCCATCGCGCCGCCTCGCACCGCATCGTCAAAAGCCATCAACTGCGCTTGCGCCGCGCTGTTGGTCAACACCTCGCGGTTGACCCGCTCCTCGATCTGACGGATCTCGTCCGCCGTCACCGGCGCATGGTGTGAAAAATCGAACCGCGTGCGTTCGGCATCCACCAATGAGCCCTTCTGCTGAACATGCTCGCCAAGCACCTCACGCAGCGCCTTGTGCATCAGATGGGTGGCCGAGTGGTTGCGCACGGTCCGTGCACGGTACTCGCCATCGACCGTCGCCGAGACCGGATCGCCCACCGCCAACGCACCGCTCATCAGCTGTCCATGGTGACCGAAGACACCGGCCTGAACCTTCTGCGTATCCTCGACCGCAAACCGAACCCGCATGTCGGCGGTGTGGACCAGACCACGGTCGCCCACCTGACCGCCCGATTCGGCATAGAAGGGGGTACGGTCGAGCACGATCACGGCGGCAGCGCCCGCTTCGACCCGATCCACGGCGAGACCATCGACGTAGAGCGCGACCACACGGGAGTGCTCGACACCTAGCCGCTCATAGCCTTCGAAGGTGGTCGGCTCGCCCGCATAGTCGAGTCCCGCCGCCATCTTGAACTTGCCCGCCGCGCGGGCCTGCTCGCGCTGGCGCTCCATCGCCACCTCGAAACCGGCCTCGTCGACCGTGACCTGCCGCTCGCGGCAGACATCGGCAGTGAGATCGAGTGGAAATCCATAGGTGTCGTACAGCTTGAACGCCGTCTCGCCGTCCAGCAGCTTGCCCCCCGCCGCGAGCGCCGACTCGAGGATCGACATGCCATGGACGAGCGTTTCGCCGAAGCGCTGCTCCTCCTGCAGCAAAATGCCCTCGACGCGCTCGCGCGCCCGGCTGAGCTCAGGATAGGCCTCGCCCATCACCCGATCGAGATCGGCAACCAATCGATGAAAGAAGGGCTGCGCCTGGCCCAGCTTGTGACCGTGGCGCAAGGCTCGACGGATGATGCGGCGCAGCACGTACCCGCGGCCCTCATTGCCCGGAATCACGCCGTCGACGATCAGGAACGAGCAGGCACGAATGTGGTCGGCGATCACACGCAGGGAGGGGTTGGCGAGATCGGCGCAGCCGGTCTCACGGGCGGCGGCAGCGATCAGCGCTCGGAAGAGGTCGATCTCATAGTTGCTGTGCACATGCTGCAGGACCGCGGCAATCCGCTCGAGACCCATGCCCGTATCGACGCAGGGCTTCGGCAAGGGCGTGAGCGTGCCCGACTCGTCGCGCTCGTACTGCATGAAAACGAGATTCCAGATCTCGATATAGCGATCACCGTCGGCCTCGGGTGATCCTGGGGGCCCGCCCCAAACCTCGGGCCCGTGATCAAAGAAGATCTCGGAGCACGGTCCACAGGGCCCGGTATCGGCCATCTGCCAGAAATTGTCGGACGCATAACGCGCGCCCTTGTTGTCGCCGATCCGCACGATACGGGCGGGCGGCACACCGATCTCCTTGGCCCAGATGTCGTAGGCTTCGTCGTCTTCGGCGTAGACCGTCACCCAGAGTCGTTCGGCCGGAAGCCCATAGACTCGGGTGAGGAGTTCCCAGGCGTAATGGATAGCGTCCCGCTTGAAGTAGTCGCCAAACGAAAAATTGCCCAGCATCTCGAAAAACGTGTGATGCCGCGCCGTGTAGCCCACATTTTCGAGGTCGTTGTGCTTGCCGCCCGCGCGAACGCTGCGCTGCGAGGTGGTTGCCCGGCGGTAAGGCCGATGCTCGCGGCCCAGAAAGACGTCCTTGAACTGCACCATGCCGCTGTTGGTGAACAGCAGGGTCGGATCATTGCCCGGCACGAGCGGGCTCGACGCCACGATGGTGTGACCGTGGGATTCAAAAAAACGCAGGAATCGTTCCCGGATTTCGGCGGAGTTCATGGGTTCTGGAGGGAGGCGGTCTTTTTGACCAGAACCATTCATTTTACGTGGCGAAGTCAATTCCTGTAAGTTTGCGCGCTCAATTGTCGGGAGTTTTCATGAGCACGCAAGCCATTCTCGAGGGAATCCGTGTGCTGGACCTGACCCGCGTTCTCGCGGGTCCCTGGTGCACGCAGAATCTGGCCGATCTCGGCGCGGATGTGATCAAGGTCGAAAAGCCCGGCGTGGGCGATGACACGCGCAGTTGGGGCCCGCCTTTTCTGAAGGCTCGGGACGGAACCGAGACGCCCGACGCCGCTTACTTTCTGTCGGCCAATCGAGGCAAGCGTTCGATTGCCGTCGACATTGCCTCGAGCGAGGGCCAGTCCATCATCCGGGAACTCGCCCTGAAAAGCGACATCGTCGTCGAGAACTTCAAGGTCGGACAACTCAAAAAATACGGCCTGGACTACGAAAGCCTTGCGGCGATCAACCCCCGGCTGATCTTCTGCTCGGTCACGGGCTTTGGACAAACCGGTCCCTGGGCGCACCGGCCGGGCTACGATTTCATGATCCAGGGCCTGGGCGGCCTGATGTCGGTCACGGGCGAAGCGGACGATCGGCCCGGTGGCGGCCCGCAAAAGGCCGGGGTGGCTGTGGTTGACCTGTTCACCGGAATGTATGCCACCCAGGCGATCCTGGCTGCGCTCTTTCACCGTGAACGCACCGGCCAGGGGCAATATATCGACGTGGCGTTGCTCGACGTACAGGTTGCGACCATGGCCAACATGAATGCGAACTTCCTTGTGAGCGGCAAGCCGCCGAAACGCTGGGGCAACGCCCATCCGAACCTCGTTCCCTACCAGACCTTCAAGGCTGCCGATCAGTGGATCATCATCGCGGTCGGCAACGACGAGCAGTTCAGACGACTTTGCGAGGCCGGCGGCCAGGCGCACCTGGCTGAGGACCCGCGATTCATCCGGATGCCGGACCGCATTCGCAACCGCGAGGTGCTGATCCCGATGCTGGCCGATATGGTGGCGCCCCACACGGGGCAGCACTGGATCGATACGCTCGAGAAGGCGGGCGTGCCCTGCGGACCCATCAATGACCTCGCACAGGTGTTCGACAACCCGCAGGTGCAGGCTCGGGACATGCGAATTGCCATCGAGCGCGAAGACGCAGGGCCTGTGCCCTTGGTCCGCAATCCCGTGCGCTTCAGCCAAACGCCGACGGTTGCCCGGCGCGCTCCACCGCGCCTGGGCGAGCATACGGAAGAGGTGCTGCGTGAGGTGCTGGGACGCTGAACACCACATTGATTGTGCAACGCAACAATGAACAGTCATTGACGGGCAATCAAGTGGCCACTTTAGAAACACCACGCAGCCAAGGGAAAACCTGAGGGATCCACCGGACCTGCCAGGAGACTCTCGAGTTTACGGCTTGCAAAGCTTTGGGCTAACATCGCCGCGGTTCGGTGCTTTCGTAGTTGGCAAACCGGCATGCCAGTCGATCATCGGGCACTGAGCGAGACTTGTTCGCC
>JBIKTA010000285.1:0-4402 GCA_044348315.1 Burkholderiaceae bacterium
CGACCGGTGTCGAGCGATGAATTCATGCCCGGGCCTCAGTCTGTCGAGCAGAGGGCGCTGGAGACCCGCATGCTGGACTACGCGGATACGCTGGGCGGGCAGCAGGGGCTCAGTCGGCGGCGCTTCTTCCAGACCGCATCGGGCATGGCCGCGGCCTTTCTGGCCATGAACGACACCTTTGGGCCGTTGTTCGGCGTCTCGGCGGCCGAGGCGGCAACACCCGAGCTCGCCAACGAGCGCGCCCGGCGCCTCTCGGGCCAATTCGTGATGGACATGCACACGCATTTTCTGCACGACCGCACCCAGCTTGCCGGCTTCGTGCGCGCCCGCGAAGCGGTCGGACGGGCGGGCTGGAACCCCGCGCTCGCGGGCAAACCCCAGACCCTCGACGATCTCAAGTTTGCGAACTACTACAAGGAAGTCTTCCTCGACTCCGATACCAAGGTCGCGCTGATCAGCGGTTCAGCCTCGCATGAGCCCATCGACTGGTTCCTGTCGAATGAGGAAAAGCGCGACGCTCGGGCGCGCATCAACCAGATGGCGGGCGGCAGCCGTCGGGCGCTCTCGCACATCATTTTTACGCCCGGGGCACCTGGTGCGCTCGAGCGGTTCGAGCGCGAACTCGCGGAGCTCAAGCCCGATTCGATCAAGGGTTACACGATCGGCGACAACACCAACAAGCCGATGGCCAAGTGGCCCTGGCGCATGGACGATGAGGCGCTGGCCTACCCGTACTACGAGCGCGCCCAGCGGGCCGGCATCCGCAACATCTGCGTGCACAAGGGTCTGTTCCCGCCCTCGACCGAGCAGCGCTTTCCGCACCTGCTGCCCTATTGCCGGGTCGACGACGTCGCACGCGCCGCGCGCGACTGGCCGCAACTCAATTTCATCATCTACCACTCCGCCTATCGCTACGCGGCGGGCGGTTCGGTCAAGGACGCATGGGCCCAGATCGAGCAGACCGGCCGGGTCGACTGGGTGAACGACCTCGCCGAGATCCCCGACCGCCATGGCGTAAGCAACGTCTACGGCGACCTGGGCCAGATCTTTGCGCAAAGCACCATGGCCAACCCTGAGCTCGCGGCGTTCATGCTGGGCGTCCTGATCAAGGGCCTGGGCGCCGACAAGGTGGTCTGGGGCACGGACGCGATCTGGACGGGCTCGCCCCAGTGGCAGATCGAAGCCTTGCGACGGATCGAGATTCCGGAGGCGATGCGCCGCAAGTACGGTTTCGAGCCGCTGGGCGATGCCGAGGGCCCGGTCAAATCCGCGATCCTGGGCGGCAACAATGCAAAGCTCTACCAGTACACGGCGGCCGAGCGTGCCGCGCTCGCGGGCGACCATATTGCCCTGGGCAAGGCCCAGTACGAGCGCGACGGCACCAGCCGCAGCAACGTCGCGTACGGCTGGGTGCGGGGCGAAGGGTGAGGGTCACGCGCGCGCGGTGTTACCGGTGTTACGATTACGGATGCATCTTGGCGTGCAGCACCTGTCCGTAGCTCAGCTGGATAGAGCATCAGCCTTCGAAGCTGAGGGTCACAGGTTCGAATCCTGTCGGGCAGGCCATCATCCCCGTCTCGCCGAGACAAGCCCCCCTGTTTCAGGGTATACTTTCCAGTTCTCGGGGCGTAGCTCAGCCTGGTAGAGTGCTTGCTTTGGGAGCAAGATGTCGGAGGTTCGAATCCTCTCGCCCCGACCAAGCTTCCGACAGTGGTCCACTCTGCCTGATGCGCGTGCTGCCTCCGGACCCCCGTCGGATTTGCTGCCCGTAGCTCAGTTGGATAGAGCATCAGCCTTCTAAGCTGAGGGTCACAGGTTCGAGTCCTGTCGGGCAGGCCAGTTTCAGCGGTGGCTGTAGCTCAGTTGGTAGAGTCCCGGATTGTGATTCCGGTTGTCGGGGGTTCGAGTCCCCTCAGCCACCCCACCCTTCCCGCTCCTAGTCTCTCGTTCCGGCATGCCTCACCACCAGAGCTTGAGACGGATCGTATCGACCAGACGGTGCGTCCAAATCCACAGGAACCTGCGCTCGCCCGCTTCGATCTGGGCCAGGCCCGCCATGCCCGGACGCCACCAGCTTTGCTGAGCCTCCTCGAGCTCCGCACGCAGCTGAATCTGGCCGCCCTGTGCACCACGCGCCTGGGCCACCGGTACCACCTGCACCACGCGAAAGCCGATATCCCGACCCGGTTGACTGAGCAGCCGTAGCCGCCCGGTCGCCTGCTCTGGCAAATGATGGGCGTCGCGCTCTGAAACCAGGATCACCGCGTAAAGGCCCTCGATCCGGGCGATCCGGAACAGCTTGTCGCCCTGACGCATCGGCAGGCCGGTCAGTTCCTTGCGCTCGCCTTCGACGATCACGCCCGCGAAAGGCGCGCGCACCTGCGCCTGGGCGAGCTGGTGACGCACTCGCTCGAGCCGCGCACGAGCCTGGACGGTTCGCGCCATCGCAATCTGGGTTTCGGCCTTTTGACCCATCGCACGCGCGCGATCGGCCTCAGCCTCATAGCGCCGGAGTTCTGCAACCAGATCGCCAGCCTGTAGATCGAGCTCCCTCACATCCATCTGTGCGAGCAGCGCGTCAGCGGCAACCTTGTCGGCGAGCGTCACCGACACCTTGGCCAGATGACCATCGAAAGGGGCGCTGATCACCTGCACGCTGTCGGTTACCAGTTCGGCACTGCCATCGATCCGATAAGGCCAGGTCCCGAAGCTTGCACCCAGCACAAGCAGGATCGCGGCGAGCGCGAGCAGCTTGCGACCGGGCTTTTCCGGACTCAGCCAGCGCCGGCTGACGCGACGCAGACCGCCCCAAGCGCGCGCGCCCCACCAGCGGGAGTCCTGCCGCAGCGTTGCCAGCCAGGGCCGAAGCAAATGAATCGCGATCGAAACCTGCCGAAGCTGCGCCTCGTCAAAAGCATCCAGCTCCCGCGCGAGCAGCAAGGCCATTGGCGGATGGTCTGAGCCGCTTTCGTCGTGAGCGACAACGGTTGCCAGGAAGGAGTAGCCCAGCATTCGTGACAGACGATCGTGGGCCAGCAAGACGGCCGGTCTGTCCTCCGACGGGGGGTAGACGAGATCGACCTGCTGATCAAGCGCCTCTTCCATCGCTGATTCGAGCAGTTCCACATTCTCAGCCTTGCGCTCGAACCGATCGATATGGCTGATTGCGACCACCTTGATCAGTCCGTCTTCGGCTATTCCAAGTGCGGCCTGCTCGGCGCCGAGCGCGGCGCAGAGCAGATTGACCAGATTCAACGCGGCGGCGCCGAACGTCTGCTGCTGCATCACCTGAGCCACAATGTCGACCAACGCGACCAGTTCCTGGACCGGTACGGTCGGCACGCTGCCCGGCACGGGCGTCAAGGTATCAGCCGAAGCGGACAAGGGCTGGACCGGGCTGGGCAGGTCTGCCACCAGCTGAGCCCGGAACAGCAGCTCGCTGGCTGCCGACCGGTCACGTGCGCCGATCTCGAAGAGCGCCAGCGTCGGCCCGGCCGGATTGATCAGGCTCACCGCGGCGACCAACCCGCCTTGAGGCAAGGGTGCGTGAGCTTGACCCTGCGCCAGCGCTCGCGGCGCCAGTTCCGAAAGCCCCTCATCAAGCACCGCGCCGGACCCGGCACCGGGAGCCTGGGCCCGGGCGATCGTCTGCCAGCCGCCGTCAGCCGCCTGCTGACTGATCATCGCCACCCGTGCGCGACAGAGCTGCAGCAGACAGGAAGCCAGGAGCGACCAGTACTCTGCGTCACGTTCGGCACCGCGCAGCGCGCGCAGGACCGCGAGCAATTGCGGTGCATCCATCCGATCGCCGACCCGATCAGTGGCCGGTGAACGCTCGCTGCCCGCGGCCGGACGCACCGACAGATCGTTCACGAGCCGCCCTCCAGTCGGATCCGGCCCTTGACGCCGGGGCGAATCCGTCGATCGGCATTCGGGATTCGTATACGGACTTCGACCAGGGCGCTGCCGGCATCGACCACAGGCGCGACATAAGTCACCTGCCCCGAAACAGGTAACGGAAGACCGGGATCGTCGAGTTGCACGGCCAAACGGGCGCCCGCAGCGAGCTGGCGCGCTGCCGTCGGCGCGATGTTGACCCTCAGCTCGCAGACGCTCTCGTCGACGAGTCGCAGCACCGCCTCACCCGGCGCTGCCCACTCCCCCGCCTGACGCTCGACCGCGATCATCACGCCCGCTATCGGGGCGCGCAACTCGCGCAGCCTGACGTCCCGCTCGGCCAACTCGAGTTCGATGCGCTCACGATTTTCGGACTCGCGCAACTGCTCACCGCGGCCCCGCAGCGATTCCAGCTCGAGTTGCAGCTTGACCAGTTCATCGTGACTCACGGTACCGGCGCGGCGGTACAGGGCTTCGGCGTTTCGCACCAGGCCGGCAATCATTT
>JBIKTA010000287.1:0-4378 GCA_044348315.1 Burkholderiaceae bacterium
AGGCGCGCCCGCGCCCGCGCGATCAGCGCCGCGCCATGAGGCGGCAAGGCCAACAAAGACTGCTGATCGAGCTCGACGCCCGTCATCAGTACCTGCCCGAGCCGGCGGCGATCGAAGCTGCGCACCACGGTGATTTCGACGCCCGGATGGGCCACCGGCACTAGAAAGAGCGCACAGGCCGCGTCCTCAGCCTCAACACCCTGGATGCGAGCACTGACGATCAACTGATCCGCATGAGGCGCATCCGGAACCAGCCACTTGCGGCCGGCCAGGTGCCACCGGCCCCCCTGATCGCGCGCAACGGTCGCCAAGCCCTCAGCGCCCCCCCGCCCCTCGGCCTCCTCGTCGGCCAGCGCGAGCCTCAATTCGCCTTGAGCAACGCGGGGCAGGATCGCGCGTGCAGGACCTCCGCACTGTGCGATCAGATCGGCACCGATCACGGCCGTGCTCACCAAAGGCTCGGTGGCCAGGCCGCGGCCCAGGCCCTCGACCACTTGAAGAAGTTCAGCAAGCTGCCCACCATACCCACCATCGACTTCGGCAATGGCCAGGCCTGTCCAGCCCAAATCGGCCATCTGCTGCCAGCGGGCTTGGCAGTAGCCTGGCTCGCCATCAACAATTGCGCGCCAATCGGGATGGCTGTAACGGTCGTCTACAAAACGCGCGACCGAATCGGCGAGCATGCGCGCTTCGTCGGACGGTGTGAGATCCGCAACAGAGTAGGCCACGTCAAACCCCCAATACACGTTTGGCGATGACGGATTTGAGTATCTCCGTCGCACCACCGTAGATGGTCGAGGCCCGATAGAACAGATGATGCTCGACAATGCCCCGATAGTCATCGAACTCATCCGGATAGGCGTCTACACCGTGATCGGAGGGCGCGTACGGCAGCGCTGACCGACCCGCCGCTTCAAGCAGGAGCGCATTGAGCGCCTGCCCGATCTCGGATCCGCGTATTTTCAACAGTGCCACCTCTGGGCCCGGCGCGCGCCCCGCCTGAAGCTCGGACAGGTAGCGAAGCGTGCCCATCTGCAGCACCTCGAGATCGGCCTCCAAGAGGGCGACTCGCCGCATGAAACCCACATCCTCAGCGAGCGCGCGCCCGCCTCGATGAGTCGTTGCAGCCAATGTCTTGATACGGGCGATCCGCTTTTTTGAGCGAGGAATATCGGCGATCAGCAGTCGCTCATTTTGGAGCAGCGCATTGGAGTAGGTCCAGCCCTTGCCGGCTTCGCCGACCCGGTTGGCCTCGGGCACCCGGACATCATCGAAGAACACTTCGTTGATCGTGCGATTGCCATCGAGCGTCCTCAGCGGCCGCACCGTCAGCCCCGGCGTATCCATGGGAATCAGCAAGAAAGTGATGCCCTGCTGACGCGGCCCGGTGTTGTCCGTTCGCACCAGGGCAAACATCATGTTGGCTTCGTGAGCGGTGCTGGTCCAGATCTTGTGCCCGTTGACCGTGTAGTAGCCGTCTGCGCCCAGCCGAGCGCTCGTCGCAAGCGAAGCCAGATCGGAGCCGGCCTGCCGCTCCGAGTACCCCTGACACCACCAGTCATCAGCACTGCGGATACGCGGCAGATAGTGGCGCTTTTGCGCCTCGGAGCCAAACGCCATGATGATGGGCCCAACCATGGCAAGACCGTAGGGTGACTGACGTGGGCAGTCGTGGAGCAGCAGCTCTTCGGCAAAAAGCATCTGGCGCAGCGGGCTCCAGCCACACCCGCCCTGCTCGACCGGCCAGGCTGGCGCACCATAGCCGGCGTCATTGAGCATGCGTTGCCACAGACGGTGATCGTCCGGGCTGAAGGGCACGCGGCGCCTGGCCTTGTCCAAAAAAGCAAGCGGTCGTTGTCTGAGGATGAAATCGCGGATCTCATCGCGAAACCGTCTATCCTCGGCACTCAACAGCACTTCCATGACCGATATCCTTTCAAGCGATCAGGCAATCGACTGCATGCACGCCCTGTCCCTCGGCATGAACAATCAGCGGATTGATCTCGATGCCCGATACGGCCGCCTCAGGCTTCAGCCTGGATAGCAGACTGACGGTGCGGGCCAGTGCGTCGACATCTGCAGGCGGCCGCCCACGCGCCCCCTGGAGCAATGGCCAGATCCGCAAACCCTGGATCATCTCGTGCGCCTGTGCGGGGGTCACTGGTGCGAGGCGCAAAACCCGATCACCAAACAACTCCGCATGCACCCCTCCACTGCCCACCATGATCACCCAGCCAAACACCGCATCACGATGCAGGCCGACGATGAGCTCGATACCCTGGAGCATGGGCGCGACCACAACACCCTCAATAGCCACCCCCGCCAGCTTGGGATTGGTCGGCGGCATCATGGCCTGAAACGCCGATCGGACCTGTTGGGCACTGCGCAGGGACAGCGCAACGCCGCCAGAGTCGGACTTATGGGGCAAGGCGGCTGAAAGGATCTTCAGTACGACCGGGTAGCCGATCGCATCCGCCGCCTCGATCGCCGCATCGACATCATGGACCACCGTAGCCGAGACGACCGGTACCCCGGCAGCGGCGATTCCGGCGAGCGCCTGAACCTCATTGAGCGGAGGGGGCGGGGTGGTCAATGGGATCGCCGACGGCACCGCCACGCTGTCCGTGGTCCCACCCAATTGCGCTGCAATCGCGGCACTGGCTTGCACCGCGCGGATCGCTCGATCCGGATCGTCAAACACCGCCACGCCGGCATCGAGTAAAGCATTACGGACTTCGGGCTTGCAGAGCACGCAGGCGACCTGACGAACCTTGGGGTGGCGTGCCGCCGCAGCAGTCAACGCGGTCAGCATCGCCGGCGCCGCATCAGAGGTCCCCATGCCGGCATAGAATCCGACCACCGCATCCACATCGGCCTCGGTTGCGAGCGCATCCAGACAGTCCGGCAAGAGCGTCGCATCATCGAGGATCAGGCCGGTGGTATCGATCGGGTTGTGAACCGGCGCAAAGGTGATGCGTTCCCTGAGCCTGCGCTGAGCCGCGTCGGAGAGCGCAGGCAACTGAACTTCGCGGTGCCACGCTGAGTCGCTGATCAGCACCCCGGCGCCACCCGAGACGGTGATGACACCGGCGCGCGGACGCGCAGGCAAGGGGCCGGTGGCCGCCATCACGGCAAGGTCGAACAGTTCATCGAGCGTTTTCGCTCGCCAGGCTCCATGCTGACGAAACGCCGCCTCAAATACCGCGTCCTCGCCTGCCATCTGCGCAGTGTGCGAGCGTGCGGTCTCAACCCCAGCGGGCGAACTGCCCGCCTTCAGGATGATCACCGGCTTGCCCTGACGACGCGCGATTTCGAGAGCCGCGCACAGCTTGTCGCCGTTGGCGAAGCCCTCCATGAAACCGACGATCACTCGGGTCTGGGCATCCATCGCAAGCCAGGCCAGGCAATCGGCAAAATCGACATCCGCTTCGTTACCAGTCATCACACCATAGCTGAGCCGCAAACCCTGCTGGCGGGCGCGGCTGTAGCAAAACGAGGCAAATGCGCCGCTCTGGCTGATCAGGCCGATCGGACCGGGCTCCGGCCAGCCCGATGAAAAGACGGTGGAGAACGTCACGTAGGCTCGCGCGGCGACATTGAACACACCCATGCAATTGGGCCCAAGCAATCGAACGCCGCCCTCGCGAGCCACCGCCGCGAGCCGATTCTGGGCCGCGCGCCCCGCCTCACCGAGCTCGGCATAGCCCGAACCAAACACAATCGCCGCACCCACCTTCATGCGACAACATTGCTGCAAGGCCTCTTCGACGGCAGCGGCCGGCACAGTGATCAGCGCCAGATCCACCGGCTCATCGATGGCCTCGATCGACGGCCAGGCCCGTAGCCCCTGAATCGAGTCACGCCGCGAGTTGACCGGATAGAGATTGCCCCGATACCCCGAGTCCCTCAGCATCTGTACCGGCCGCCCGCTGACCCGCGTGGGGTCGGAGGACGCACCGATGATTGCAATGGACCGTGGATTGAACAAGGGGTCCAGGGATGCGTACTCCAGTCTCCTTTGCACAGCCCGCTCCTACTCACATGAATCGATATTCAAAGAGACGCAGTCCCTGTCGAGCCCTGGCCGCGCCGGGGCCTCACTCCCGAGCCAAACCAGCCGCTGACACCGCTCGCTCCCAGCGGGCCAGATCGACCTTGATCATTTCGGTGAATTCCTTCGGGGTCATACCCCCGGGGTCCGAGCCCGTCTGCTCCAGCTTGTTCCTGACCTCGGGGTCCTTCAGCGCCGCTGCGAAGGCACGATAGATCTGGTCGACAATAGGCGCGGGAGTCCCGGCGGGTGCGGCCAAGCCGTACCAGGACACCACCTGAAAGCCGGGCAGCAACTCCGCCACGGTGGGCGTCTCCCGTGCCACTG
>JBIKTA010000286.1:0-4378 GCA_044348315.1 Burkholderiaceae bacterium
GCCCGCCTTTCACTGAACCAGGCCCTCGAGGACTGAGACCTTCAGATCCCACGGCCGCGTTCTCGTCGCGTAATGAAGTCTGCGCGATCGATCGATTGCACCTCGATCTCGCGTACTGAGCCCTCCTGAAGCACCCGAAAAGCGAGGGCTGAGCCTGCGGGACCACCCGTGCGAATCGCGCGGTACAGGGACTCAAGATCCGTGACCGGCTGCCCGCCAACGGCCAGAATGACCGCTCCACGGCTCACACCCGCCCGCTCGGCGGGACTGCCCCGCTGAACGCGAGTGATCATCAGATTGCCATGCACGCTCTCGGTATTGATCCCAAGCCAGGGCTGGGCGTTTTCGGTCCGGCGCCCCTTGGCCTGGAGATCCGACAGGATGGGTTTCAGCAGGTTAACCGGCACATAGAGGTTCCCCGGTACGCCGGCCCGGTCACTCGCGGCGTCCTGAACGACCATGGACCCGATTCCAATCAGCTTTCCGTCCCGGCCAAAAAGCGCTGCCCCGCTCCAGTTGTTGACCGGCGGGAAGGTGTAGAAAGGCCGCTCGAGCAGGTACTCCCAGCTTCCGGAAAACGGCTTTCGCGAGACCACCATCAACTCGGTGATCTCGTTCTCGCCTTGCCCCAAAGTGAGCACACGGCTGCGCTCACCCACTGCATCCGAATCGCCCAGCTCAACGGGGCGGATCCCCATGGGCACCAGAGGTCGAACCAGACCAAACCCGGTTTGATGATCGTACCCTGCTACCGCCGCCGGGATTCTGCGCCCCTGCGAAGTCACGATATCAACCCGGTCAGTCTCCAGGACCAGATAGCCGATTGTCAGGACCGTGCGCTCGTCGATCACGACGCCGCTACCCAAGCGGTTGCGTCCCAGGGACGCCGCGCTTGCGGCATCCTCAGCCGCCGCAGCCTCGATCCGGACAACCCCAGCCATCAACCGATCGACTGCCAAGCCACTCGCGGGTTCCGCTCTCTGCGGACTGGTTCGAGCGGCGCTCGTCGCCTCCTGGCTAACGGGCTCGGCGTAGGAAAGGCCCTGGCCAAGAATCGTCGCGCCCAAACAGGCTGTAACGACGACGGACCGAACGCTACGGCCGCGGCCTGTCAGAGTCCCCACCGAATGACGCTTCGCACATCGAAGAGAGGAAAAAGCTTGGGGGAGGGCGAACATGGGATGCTCCTTGACAGAAACCTGATTGTCCTCGCGCAGCGGGATCCAAGATCCGAATCTCCCACGAACAACGCGGAACAGATGGCACGTATTTGACCAAAATCGACAGAACATGCTAAATTCGCGTGCTTACGTTTGCGGGTCGGCCAGGACTCGATCGCCATTTAGCGCTCAGGACTTGGTCTCTGCGGTTCCTTTATGTTCGACAGGGAATGACGCGAGGCATTGGGTCGTGTTCCAAGCGGTTGCCTTACAGTTGCTCGTGTTCAGCTTTCTCGCGGCATTTGCCGCAGTGGCATGGGAGCCTCGGTACGGGCTCCACCTGCTGTTGGGGGGCCTTACCGCTTGGGTTCCTAATGCGTTGTTTGCTTTACGGCTCTCGATAAGTAGGGGCCGAGGCCGAGAGAGCGATCTGGCGGTCTTCTTCGTGGGCGAGTTTGTAAAGATCGGTTTGACGGTCGGGTTTATTGTGCTCACCGCGTATAACGTACCCGACTTGCAGTGGATGCCCTGGCTGATCGGGCTGATAGCCTCGATCAAGGTGCCTCTGTTGTTTGGAATCAGGGTACGTTAGCGGGTTGTTTTTGGGTGCGTGCCGGGTCGCCGGACGGGTTAACGGTTTTCAGGACAATCTCAGGCAGAATCAGTCATGGCAGCAGTGTCGAATGCTCCAACGCCATCCGAGTACATCGTTCATCATCTGGCGCACCTCAATTCTTCGGGTGCGAAACAAGATGGCGTCATCGATTTCTCGATCATCAATTTCGATACAGTCTTCTACTCGGTTCTGACTGCGCTCATCGCGGGATGGTTGATGTACCTAGCGGCCCGTCGTGTCCACGCGGGCGTGCCCGACCGGTTTGTCGGAGCAATTGAGTCGCTGGTCGAGTTCGTTCATGAGCAGTCCCGATCGATCGTAAAGGGGGATATCAGCAACATCGCGCCCCTTGCGCTGTGCGCATTCATTTGGATCGTGCTGATGAACACGATGGATCTTGTGCCTTTGGATCTTCTACCGCGTGCGGGCGAGTTGATCGGGCTGGATTACATGCGCGTGGTCCCGACCGCCGATCTCAATGGCACGCTGTCGCTTGCGCTTGTCATTCTAGGGGCCACCCTTTACTACGGGATCAAGGTCAAGGGTGTCGGCCATTTCTTACACGAGCTGGTGTCCGCGCCCTTCGGCTCCTCCAAGAACCCGATCGTCGCCATTGTGCTCGGCGCGATCAACCTTCTGATGCAGTTTATTGAATACCTCGCGAAGACTGTGTCGCTCGGCATGCGGCTCTTCGGCAATATGTTTGCCGGGGAGCTTATTTTCATGCTCATTGCGCTCCTGGGTGCGACGGCGACCTGGTGGGGCTTTGGGCTGCACTTCGTCACGGGCCTCGGTTGGGCGATCTTCCACATACTGGTCATCACGCTGCAGGGTTTCATCTTCATGATGTTGACGCTCGTTTATATCGGTCAGGCACACGAGGCACACTGACGCTCGTACCGTCCGTTTTTCCAAACCAAGCTTTCAATCACTGTCCAAACGTCGGATCTTTCAAGGAGTCATCATGACCAATGTCGCTCTAGTCGCCATCGCTTGCGGAATCATCATCGGCCTGGGTGCCCTAGGCGCCTGTATCGGGATCGGAATGATGGGCGGCAAGTACATCGAAGCGTCTGCCCGTCAGCCCGAGTTGATGGATAAGCTGCAGACCAAGATGTTTTTGCTGGCCGGCCTGATCGACGCGGCCTTCCTGATTGGCGTCGGTATTGCCATGATGTTCGCGTTCGCCAACCCGTTCCAGGGCTGAGTCCCTTGTCGGTCAACGTCTATCCTGAAGGGGGTCGGTCGTGAATCTCAACGCGACGCTCATCGCCCAGATCATCGTATTCCTCGCGCTATGGTGGTTCACTGCGCGTTTTGTTTGGCCGCCGATCACCAAGGCGCTCGATGACCGCAGTCAGCGCATCGCGTCAGGTCTGGCCGCAGCAGACAAGGCCAAAGCAGACCTGCGTTCGGCCGAACTGCGTGTCGAGCAGGAGCTTGCCCAAGCCCGTTCGGGTGCGGCCGACGTCAAGTCGGCGGCGGAAAGGCAGGCGGGGCTGCTGATCGAGAGGGCCCGCGAGGAAGCTGCCGACATTGTTGGCGCAGCGCGAAAGGCTGCGGAGCATGAAGCCGTGCTCGCGGCCCAAAAAGCCCGCGAGCAGATTCGGGACCAGGTTGCGCAGCTTGCCGTCGCCGGCGCGGAGCGGATCCTTCGCAAGGAGATCGACGCGGCCCGCCACGCCGAGTTGCTCGAGCATCTGAAATCCGAGCTCGCCTGAGCGCACAGGACGTCCGTCATGGCTGAAACGCTCACCGTTGCTCGACCCTATGCCGAAGCTGCCTTCCGGCATGCGCGGGACGCGGGCAACCTGTCCGCCTGGTCGTCGGCTTTGTCCCGCGTGGCTGAAGTCGTGGCTCAGGATGCTGCTCGAGCCGTGCTCGATCACCCCGCGCTCAGTTCGGAACAACGCGCTAAGCTCGTCGGCGATGTTGCAGGCAGCCTCGATGAGGCGCAGAGTAATTTCGTTTTGCTGCTTGCTCAAAACGAGCGCTTGGCGCTTGCAGGCGAAGTTGCGCATCATTTCGATCGGCTGCGCAACGAACATGAGGGCTTGATCGAAGCCCACATCGCGACCGCCTTTCCGATCGACGACGCTCAGGTTCAGGCGATTGTGCAGACCTTGACCGAGCGGTTCGGCCGCCGCGTCAAGGCAAGTGTTGTTGTCGAGCCAGAGTTGATCGGGGGGGTCTCCATCCGCATGGGTGACGAGGTCATCGACGCATCGGTACGCGGAAAGCTCTCGCAATTGTCGAGCGCTCTCAAAGCTTAAGGAATCCGGGGAACATACATGCAACTCAATCCCGCAGAGATCAGCGAACTGCTGAAAAGCAAGATCCAAAACCTCAATGTCGCCGCCGACACGCGTAATCAGGGCTCGGTGGTGTCGGTGACCGACGGCATTTGCCGCGTTCACGGTCTGTCCGACGTGATGCAGGGCGAGATGATCGAGTTTCCTGGCAACACGTTCGGACTCGCGCTCAACCTCGAGCGCGATTCGGTGGGTGCGGTGGTTCTGGGCAGCTATGAGCACATCGTCGAAGGTGACGTGGTCAAGGCCACCGGCCGCATTCTCGAAGTGCCCGTAGGGCCCGAGCTGAT
>JBIKTA010000288.1:0-4373 GCA_044348315.1 Burkholderiaceae bacterium
GTAGCCGTCCGCCAGGCGAAGCGGCTCTGCGAGCAGGGTGTCTCGGAGCGGATTACTGCCGATGTCATACTCAACGAGTGTCGGGGTCGGGACGTTCCCATTGTGCGGGTAGTCCGATAGCGATGCGACCCAGTGCACGGCTGCCGCCAAGCCGACCGCTGTACCCCAGACGTGTGGCGAGACACGCAGGTGCGCAGTGCTCGCGAGTTCCCCCACGAAGCGGGCGACGCTCAGGCCACCACAGAGCGCGAGATCGGGCTGCAGCACATCGGCGAGCCCCTCGTTGACCAGGCGGAAAAAATCAAACTGCTCGTAGAGTGCTTCGCCCGTTGCGATCGGCATGGGCGCCCGCTGCCTCAAGGCTTGATAGCCCCGCCAATCCTGGGGCGCCAGCGGCTCCTCGTACCATCCGATTCGGAAATCGGCGATGGCCCGCATGCTCTCAAGCGCCTGATCGAGCGTGTAATTGCCGTTGCTGTCCACCGCCAGCATGGGGGCCTCACCGATGATCTGTCGGGCGACCCGCACCCGCTCACGATCATCGGCAGGGTTGCGACCGATCTTGATCTTGAAGGCCTGGAAGCCACGGTTTGCATGCGGCTCAAGTTGGCGGGCGAGCGACGCGAGCTGGTCTGTTTCACGCGTGAAATAACCGCCCGAGGCATAGACCGGTACCCGATCGCGTCTGCGTCCGCCAATCAGATCACAGACCGATCGGCCTAGCGTCCGGCCGATGGCGTCGTGTGCCGCGATGTCGATCCCACTGAAGACCGCGATCAGCGCATTCTGCGTGCCGAAGTGGTAGTGCTTGGCCAGGATCATCTGCTGCACACCACGCTGGGCGTGGACATCGGTCCCGATAAAGTACGGTCGCACGAGATCGAGGTAGGCGGCTGCGATCGCGCTCGGGCCCCAGACTTCGCCCAATCCCACCACGCCGTCCTCGGTCTCGAGTCTGAGGAGGCCCCCTCCGCGGCGAGACGTTAGGCCGCGCGCCATGCCGTACGCCTGCTCTTCCGGGAGCGCGTATTCGACCCCGGTGATTGAAATGCTGCGGATCAGGCTCACGATGTTCGGTTCTTCCGAGCGACGCTCATGATCGAGCGCATCACATCGCTGTGGGGCTCGAGGTACTGATCGAGGATGTCGAAGTGGTGACACCCCGGGCTCACGATCACCCCTGGGTCGCCGCCCTGCCGGTGCAGGTGGTGGGCATAGCGGAAGGACTGGTCGATGAATTGCCAGGGTTCGCGCCCGCCAGCAATGATCCAGGTCGGACAGATCACCCGGGTTGGCTGACGTTCAAAATCGTTGCGGGCGATGATGTCGGGCGTGAGCTGCAATTCGGCGTTCACCGAGGTTCTCACCGCGGGCGCGGGGTCAAAGATGCCGCTGATCAGGACGGCGCCCTTGATCAGATCGGCCGCCAGCCCGTAACTCGACCAGTCGGTTGCAAGCGCGGCGGCACACAAATGAGCCCCTGCCGAGTGGCCCGAGATCGTGATTTGCTCAGGGTTGCCGCCGTGTTCGACGATATGCCGAGCGGTCCAGGCGATCGATTCGCGAGCCGAGGCGACGACGTGATCGAGGGTCACCTCGGGGCAGAGCGGGTAATTGACAACGACCGTACAGATGCCGGCGGAAGTCAGGGGCGCCGCGAGAAAGGCGAAGTTGGATTTGTCCTGGGCCCGCCAGTAGCCACCATGAAAATAGAGGTGGACGGGCGCGCCGGCATCGGCCAGCGCCGGGTAAATGTCGACGGTGTCGAGCCGGTGTGGGCCGTAGGCGACATCGGCGATGCGCTTCAAGTCACGCAGCGCCGCCTGATTTGGGGCCTCCCGCCGGGCACGATAGACCGCGAAATCGGGCACGGCATGCTGCGGGTTGTAGTGAAACTCGTGCTCTTCTTTCGAGAGGCCTTCCCAGATCGGCGGGGGTCGATTCATGACAGGAACCCGGAATAAGTGTCCAAAGGCGGGAGAATAGGGAAAAACCTTTGGCTTGGCCAGGGGATTGGCAACCTGGATTTTTGTTGGTCAGGTCCCCACCGCTCTGAGCGCGCGCCCAAGCTCGGCCAGGTCGGCCCCCTGATCGACGTTCATGCACGCAGACTCGAGCGCGCGAACGGCATCAGCCGGGAGCGCCCGTGCGGCGTTGTCACGGAACTTTGCCAGCACTCTATCGGTTGCGGGCGGGCGCGAAGGGTTGCCGTCGACATCGTCGACCCGCGCGCTGTATCGCTTGCCGTCGTCCATCGTGCAATGAATCACAGCCTCGAATTGTTGGGGAAAGCGTGCATCGGCAAGTGCCACCCAGCGAGTTTTGCTGGCGAGCGCCCGTACCGGGCCCGAAGCCAGGGTCTCGAACGTCGCCAGGTCGACCCGTCCCTCGAGCAGACGGGCAGCAACCGTGATGGGCAAGCTCCAGCGCGCCGCGTGGCCAGTCTCGGGGGCGAGTGCGCGCGACCAGGGCTCGCAGATGACCGGTGCTGCACCAATCGGCACTTCGCAGACGATTTCAGTCACGCGCTCAGGGTCGACGCCTTGGTCGATCAGCAGGCCGGCCGCTTCGATGAAGGGGTGCAGATAATGGCAGCAGGGTTGGAACTTGAGCGCGGCATCCGGGAGGTACCAGCGTTCGCCGAGATCGGTGATCGCCGAGGCCAATCGCTCCACGCCATCTGCTGCATCCGAAAACTGTGCGAAGAGTCCCCACCGGCCGTCCAGCGACGTTTCCGGGCCCGTCATACCCGACTCGGCCAGCAAGGCAGCGTAAACGCCGCCGTGAGCGGCCCAGCCCGGGTTCAGCGACTTCACCGATGAACCGTTGCTCAGGAACTCCATGACGCCGCTCGATTGACTGAGCGCGATCCCGAGCGCGTGAACGCTCCGGTCCTCATCAAGGCCCATCAGTTCGGCGCACACCAGCGCCGAGGCGAGCGTGCCGGCGACCGAGGTGGCCTGGAATCCTGCGGCATGGAATCGGCCGGGCGCAGCGAGGCCGATCCGGGCCAGCACCTCCCAGCCGTGAACGTAGGCCTTGAGCATCGCCGTGCCGCTCGTGCCCAGCGATTGGCCTGCGGCCAGAGCGGCGGCAGCCGTGACGGCACTGCCGTGCATGATCGAACCGGTGTGCGTGTCATCAAACTCCAGGCTGTGGATCAGACCGCCGTTCACGAGCGCGGCGTCCACGGCCGACGCGCCTTGCGTGCTGCCAAAGATCGAGCAGGGCCCGCCGCGAGCCACGCGGCCTGTGAGTGTTCGGTACGCGCGCCCCGCAGTCGATCGCGATGCGGCCAGCCCCACGCCGATTGCGTCGGTGAGGTGCAGGCGAGCGGCGTGGGCGACCGATTCAGAGAGTTCGCTGTCCGCAATCGATCGGAGGCGCCTGACCAGTTGGCGTGCCAGGGTCGTCATGCGCGGTCTCCGGACGTCAGCGCGGCTACGGCGTCTGCCCAGCGACGCGCGAGCCACTGCGGCTCGCCGCGGATGACCGCACCCAGCACCGCGGGCGCATGGGGCAGGGTGTCGACGGTGTGACGGGCAAGTTTGTCGATCAGCGTCGCTTCATCGAAGGGTTGATCGGCCCCGCCCCTCGGGATCTCGACCAACGCGCTGATCTGGCGCCCATCGTTCAAGGTCCAGGTCACCTTGCCGGGACGGTCGCGCGGGGCCGGTCCAGCGCCCGGGTAGGCGGAGAGGCTCACCTTGCGCCTGAGGGCCGCGATCGACGGGTCGCCCAGGGTCGACTGGGTAAAGGCGGCTGCGCCGCCCGAGCCGAGCAGAGCGGTCGCCGCGACCGCATGGGGCAGGGAGAATTTCGCGGACAGCACGGTCGAAGGCTCGACTGCGTCGAGTGCCAGACCGCCTGGCCCGGCCTCGACATGGATGCCGGCGATCTGATCCGCCGTGACCGGGCCCGTCTGCTCAAGCAGTTTCAGGCTGGCTTCGACTGCGGCATGCGCGTAATTGCAGCAGGCGTAGATCTTGTGGTAACCGTTTGTTACCGACCAGTCTTCACCCAGGCCGCTTGACAGCGCTTCGGGCACGACCCGGGTACGAAAGCTCGTCGCGAACACCTCATGCGGGGTGTCGATCCCGCCACCGATTCCGTCCTCGGCCCAGTCTGCGCACTGCAGCCCGATCCAGGCGCCTGCCGCCGTCCAGGCATTCCGAATCAGTGCGCCATTGACCGCGGTGTTGAACGGCCCCGCGAAGCTCATCGATGCGGCACCTGTGACGCTTGCCTGCAGTTGCTTCGCGTCGTGTCTGCGCACGAGCGAAACGGCCGCTGCCGCGCCGAGTGCGGCGAAGGCTGCGTGGGGGTGTACGTAGAAGCCGGGAAAGGGGTAAGCCATGGCGAACCGGGCCGTC